>JANRLG010000160.1:0-64293 GCA_033762835.1 Thermoanaerobaculia bacterium | reverse complement strand
AATCTCGCTGCCGGGGCCGTCGATGCGCTGGCCGATGCCCTGGACCGGGACGACGTGGGAGGGCCGGTTGTGCTTCACCCACGCACTCACGCGCTCCTGAAGGAAGACCGCGAGCGTGTGCACGGTGATCCACCCGTCCGGCCCGGCCGCGGCTTCGCCGCGCAAGCCGTCGATGACGGCGCCCGAGAAGACGCCGTTGCCGCGCTCGAGATCGTCGTAGGAGTAGCTGCCGTGGGTCGCGCCGGATAACACGACCTGGCCCGTGGCCCGGGCGATGGCGGCGGCGAAGCTGGCGGACATCGGCCCGTCGCCCGCGCCGCGGGTGGCCTGGCTGAACCGATCGCGGCAGGTATCGAGAAGCACGAGGCGGCGCGGAGCCTGCGCCTTCGCCACGTCGTCGAACACCTCGTCCACCGAGACCCCCGAGCGCAGCCGGTGCTCCGCGACGGACTCGGACGCCACGATGAAGTCGCCCCCCTGATCCGTGAATCCGTGGCTGGCCACGGTCACGACGAACAGGCCGCGCTCCCCGGTGGACCGGCCGAGCTCGCCGAGATAGCGGTAGACATCACTCTGGCGCGCCTTGCTGCGCTTGACCCCGCGCGCGAGGAGCGCTGCCAAGCGCCCCGCTGTCTCTGGCTTCTTCGGCTCGCCCGAAAGCGCCAGCACGGAAGACTCCGGCGTAATCAGCCCGAGCTCGAGCACGAACAGGTGAGCCAGATCCACGGCATCGTCAACGGCGTAGGGCACCTCGCGAATCCGCGAGTCCTCGAACTCCGACACGCCCACGAATAAGCCGGCCGAATGCGCCGGATCGATCGGCCGGCGGTGGGCCTCGCTGTCCACGTTCTCGAGATCCGGACTCGCCAAACCGGCTACCCCTCGCCTTCGTTCGATCGGGAAATCGCGGCGATTCTGGCGGCTGGCGGAGGGAAAGGCAAGGTGCGAGAGCCCGGGGCGAGCCCGCGTGTTCCGGCTTAGCGCACGCAGCGGTAGGTAAACAGCGCGCTTCCGACCGTGCCAGCGGCCCAGTTGAAATCGGCCTGCCCGCAGCCGCCTTGGCCCAGAATGGTCACCATGGCGCCGGCATTGGTTCCAGGTCGCCCCGGAGTCGTCGTATTCGAACCCCACTCCCAATCGTTGGTCATGTCGATCATGCCGAACGAGGGGCCATTGGTACAGGAGTAGAGCCACTCGAACGGCTCCGGTAGGCGCATGCCGACGAGCAGGCACGCAACCCGTGCATTCGCCCACGTCTCGGCCTCTCGTTGGTCGCGCTCGATGATCCAGCCGAGGTCTCCGGGAACACAGGCTCCGCCCTGGGTGCTCTCGGAAATGGAGTGAACGTCACTCTGGACTGCCCCAGCCTTGAAGCAGACTTCCGTAAATGGCATGGCGGGAGTCATCGAGACGATGCGGTTTTCGTAGAGCCCGGCGTTCGCCGACGCGCCGGTATTGTTGTTCGCCGACCGTTGGAGACTGCCGTCAGCAAAGACATACCCCGCTCCCAGGGTCGCGACGGTGCCCTCGGTAACGAGTGAATCTGTGACGGTGGTTGGCCCGTCGAGAGTGATGCCACTCGCGACCAGGGAGAAATTCACCGGCAACGTCTCGAAACCCGTGCTGCTGACCGGGTCGGGTGTTTGGGCTGTCAACGGGAGCGTAGAAAGGCTCAGCGTCAAGAGGATCGATCTCACGAACATTTCCATCTCCTTGGTCAGTGGCTACGAAAAATTCACAGAGATATAGAATATACGATCTAGACGTCAGCGCTAGTCATCAAAACTAAAGGAGAAGTGCACGGGGTGGGTCTCGCTCGCGCTGGCCGGATCGCGTGTAACTACAGGCCCGACAAGCGACTCGAGGAGTCGTCAGAGAAGGCGCTCCTGCTACCAAACGGTTATCGGCGGCCGCTCGGCTCCGACCCGATGGAACGGCGGGCACCCCGACTCACGGCCGGAATCCCGTCCGATCGAAGACACCTGTCAGATCGTCGCTGTCGGGCGAGGCCCCGGGTAGGTGGTAGTACTGCCGCTGCCCGGTCGCGAGCTGTTCGATCCACACTTCGAGTTCGGAAGTGGTGAATTTGACCAGCGTCGGCCACAGGAAGCCGTTGGGCTTGGGGCCGACGATGCGCACGAAGACCTCGGCGCGGCCGGGGACGGCGCCGGAGACGCAGAGGGTCTCCGCGATGCACTCCCGTTCCGCGCGGACCGGCGCCGAGCCTCCCGCGATGGTCACGGCGACGCGGAAGCCCGGCAGCGCCGGCGAGGTGAACCAGGTACCGGGCGGGGGCGGTTCTTCGTCCCCGGCGGTGAAAGCGGCGACGGCGGACTCGATGCCTGGGCGCGGCAGGAAACCGCGCCGGTCGAACAGACCGGGCAAACCGTCGAACCCGGGGCGCGCTCCGACCAGCCGGTAGAACTGCAAGGCCCCGCTGGCCTCGTCCTCGAGCCACACTTCCACCTCGGCGGTCGAGAACTTGACCACCGTCGGCCACAGGTAACCGTTGGCGCGCGGACCCACGATCCGGAGGAACACCTCGGGGCGACCGGGCAAGGCACCGGAAATACAGACGGTTTCGGCGATGCACGCGGTTTCGACGGCGCCGCCGAGACCACCCTCCCCTCCGAAGCGCACCTTGAATTGGAAACCCGCCAGCGCCGAGGACCGCAGCCAAGGCAAATCCGGCGGCACCGGCGGCCGGCCGGCGAGCTCGTTCAGGGGAAAGCGCCAGGGCTCGCGCCCGGTCGTGCCGTCGTGGGCCGAAAACACCAAGTCCCCCTCGACCAGCGCCAAGTTGCGGGGGTTCGACGACAAGGTTCCCGGGGCGATGTCGCTCAGGCGCACCGTGCCCTCGGCACTGCCGTCCGAGGTCCAGAGCTCGTTGCCGTGGCGGCCGTCGGACGCGGTGAAGAACAGCCGGCCATCGAGCACCCGCAGATTCGCCGGATGGGAGCCCGCGGGGCCGGGGTAGAGATCGGCCACGCGGGTGGTTCCTTCCACGGTGCCGTCCGAGCGCCACAGCTCCATGCCCGCCTGCGGTTCTTCGGCCGCGAAATAGAGCACTTCGCCGAGGCCCACGGCCTCCCCCACCTCGGGCCACAGCGCGTTGATCAGGCGCCGCGTCCCGGCCGGAGTACCGTCACTGACGACGAGGCTGCGCTGGCGGGAAGACAGGGGAGTCTGCGGGAAGGCGAAGAGCCGACGATCGGTCGTCGCCAGCTGACCGAAGCCCAACGGACCGAGGTCGACTCGGGGAGCCAAGGAACCGCTGGGCAGCCGTTCGGTGACGAAGAGGTGATCGTTCGGTCCACCGACGAGAAAGAGTTTGTCTCGGGTGGCCGTGACCAGGGAGATGAAGTCGTTCCCAAAGGGCCGCGTCGTGCCCTGGGCCGTGCCGTCGGACACCCAGAGCGCACCGGAGCTCGCAAAGAACTCCGCACCGCGGTGAATCACTGGGCGTCTGCCGTCGGGAGGCGTGGGCAGCGGATTCAGCTCGACCGCCCGGCCCAACACCGGGTCCGCCGCCGCGAGGCCCGAGGAACGCTGGAAGTAGACGGCTCGCCCGCCCACCACCGTGAACCCCTGGGCTTCGAGCACTTCGTCCGGGAACACGACTCCCGGCAGGGACACCGAGCTGCCGTCGACGGTCGAAACCCGCAAGATCTGACGTCCGAGCCGATCCTCACCCGAGGTCTGGGTCGCGAGCGCCCAGGGCCCGATGACGGCGAGGCGCCCGAGAGCCGACGGCAACGGCCCGGCGCCCGGCAGGGACCACAAGGAGAAGGTCGATGGCGAGGTGCCTCGCGTCGACCAGATCTGGTCTCCGACGTCGTCGTGGCCCAGGAAGAGCAGACGGCCGTCTTGGCGCCAGAAGTCCCGCGGGTCCGAGCCCGATTCGCGATCCTGGGGATCGAAGTCGCGCAACCGGGTCGCGATTGGTGTCCCCTCGATGGGAACGACCCAAGCCTCTTCACGGTCGAATTCGTCCGCGGCGAAGACCACGACACGATTCGACAGGAAGCCCGCCAGCTCGAAACCGCGCTCCGTCGGTAGCCCGACCACGGCGACGGTCGTCTCGAGGGTGCCATCCGTCCGCCACAAGCCCGCGCGGTTCGCCGCGTCGCGCCGGAAGAACCAGAGGCGGTCACCGCTCGCGGCCAAGGGGAAGACGTCCGAGTTGCACGGGCCGGAGCAGAGGTCGATCGCCCGGGTTCCGCCCGGCGTGCCGTCGCTTCGCCAAAGCTCCGCGCCGTGCGCGTCGTCACGGGCCAGAAAGTAGGCGACCGCATCCCCGAAGACGAAAGTCGAGAGGTAGCCGAAGCAATCGCTTGGGCCGGGGCACGGATCGAGCAAGCGGGTGGTGCCGGTCGGGGTGCCGTCACTCGACCACAACACACCGCCCTCCTCTTCATTGAACTCGGAGAACAACAAACGGTCGTCCCCCACTAGCTCGGCAGCGAGCTCGAAGCCGTTCGGGTCGAAGCGCGAGAGCAAACGAGTCCCCGCGGCGGTGCCGTCGCTCGTCCACAGCTCCCGCGGCTTGGGTTCGAAGTAGATCCGGCCAGGACCCACGACGACTTTCGGCTTGGTCGCAGTGACTTCCAACTCCGCGACGCGGCGTGTGCCGGCGACGGTGCCGTCGGTGATCCACAGGCCGCGTTGCGCCTCGGGAGCGAGCACCAGGAACCACGCGGCGGCGTCCGACACCCACGGGCCACGAAAGTCGGTTCCCGCCGCCCCCGGGGTGACGTCGAGCGGGAACGTCCCGGCACCCGTGCCGTCACTCACCCAGAGCTCGAAGCCGCTGCTTGCCTCGCTGGCGAGAAAGAAGACCCGATCCCGCCACGGCGTCCCCACACCGTCCGCGGACCGCGCGACCCGGATCGTCGGCGGAGCCGCGAGCCAACGGGTGAAGGCCCCCGTCACGCCATCCAAAAAGTAGATCTCGTCGAAGACGTTGAACCCGGCACTCGGTCCCTTGGCGATCAGGAGACGCCCGGTGTCGCCGATGTCGCCCACGATCGAATAGGGCGAGTCCGGCGCCCGGCGCTCGGTTTCGAGCAGCGGACGGGTGCCTTCCGCGGTGCCGTCCGTCGCCCAAAGAAACAACCCCGGGGCGCCACAGCGCCGCACCTGGAAGAAACGCACCGGCGAGCTCGCCGGCCCCTCCAGTCGGGAGGAGTCGTCGAAGGAACTCACCGGACCCGGGCAGGAGTCGAGCACGAGCTCCGTCCCCGCCGCCGTACCGTCGGTGCGCCAGATCTCCTCACCGTGTTCGTCGTCGCGGCCGAAAAAGAGCAGGTGGTCTCCGAAGGGGACCGCATCGCGCACCCGTGCGAGCCGGTACGGTGAGCCGTTCGCCGTAGCGAGGTTCACGATCTGTTCGGGCTCGAGGGCCGGTGTCGCGAGGGGCAGCCCGAGTGTACCCACGACGAAAACTCCGACAGTGATCGACTTCCAAGCGCCCATCGGCCAGCTCCTTCACGCGTGCGAACGCAATCTAACCCGTAAAATGACGCCACGGGTGGTCCTCCTGGTGAAGGCGTCGCCTCGGGCTCCTGGAGATCACGGAATGCAATTTCGTCTGGCTCTTTTCGTACTGCTCGCCGTCACCCCTCCGCTGGCGGCCGAACTTCCTCCCGTCCGGCAGGTCGCCGACCTCCGAACGGAGCCTGATCTGTCCTTGTTTCGTGGTGCCGAACCGGAAGAGGTCTTCGAGCTCGAGCGGGGCGCACTGCTCGTGGTCTCCTCGCACCGTGACGGGGCGGAGATCTGGTTTCTCGAGCGCTCGACCGGTCTCACCGCGCGGGTCTTCGCGCCCTGCGTTGCCTTGGGCCAGCCCTCCTTTGACGGTCAAATCGGCTTCGTTGGGCGTGTTGGTTCGGGTGCCCTACTGCTTGCGAACTGCGGCCGGACAACGCTGTGGTCCACCGACGGCACCCCCGAGGGCACCACGGCCTTGCTGCAAGGCTCCGACTTCGCCTTCCGGGGCAACCTCGGCGATGGCTCCGCGCTGCTTCTGAGCGAGGGCAAGCTCTGGCGGACCGACGGTAACCGCGCCGGAACCGAACCGGTGGCCAACCTGCTGCCCGAATTCCCTCGCGAAGATCTGGAGCTTTTCGGGGCGCTCGGTTCGCGGGTGGTGTTCGCCGCGTCCGACCGGTCGCGCGGCAATGAGCCTTGGATCTCCGACGGCACCGCCGCCGGCACCCGGTCGCTCGGTGACCTCCAGCCCGGTACCGACGGCTCGACCCCGGCCGGCTTCGTCGCCCTGGACGACCGTACCGTCTTGTTCTTCGCCCGGACACCTGCGGGCCGGGCATTGTGGCGCACGGACGGCACCCCGGGCGGCACGTTCGCCCTGTCGACCGGCGATCTCGTGCTCCATTCGAATCTCTTCGCGGCCGGGAGCCGGGCCTTCTTCTTCGGCAGCCGATCCGCCGGGCACGAGTTGATCACGACGGACGGCACGGTGCGCGGCACGACCTCGCTCCCGGTGGGCGGGTTCGAGTATTCGAATGGCCGGAGCCTCGCCGCGGCCTTCCGCGGCCGTCTCTACTGGACCGACAGCTTCAACAGCCGCCAGCTGTTCACGAGTGACGGCACCCCCCAGGGCACGCTCCGGATCAACCTGCGACTTGGCCACCGCCAGGGCGACATCTTCCGCCAAACACCGTTCGGCATCTTGACGCTCGCCTCGCAGACCCGGGAGGAGCCGGGGGTCTGGCTGCTCGACGGCGTGCCCGAGCCCAAGAAGCTCGCCTCGGCCTGCCGCACCTCGCCGTGCGAGGCGGGGTTCTTCCTGCCCCGCAGCACCGGCCGCACCGGGAGTTATGTCTTTTTCGAGACGCCATTGAGCGCCGAGGGGGAGATCCAACTCTGGAGCAGCGACGGGACGGCGCCTGGGACCCGACCGTTCGTTACATTGCCCGAACCCGGCCTGCTCGCCGACTCGCCGAGCGACTCGCAACTGGTGGTCGTCTCTCGCCAGGAGCCGCGGTTTCGATACCTGTGGTACCAAACGGATGGTACGGCGGCCGGCACTCGTGTCGTCTTCGATTTTTCCTCGATCGACGCCCTCGGCAGCTCGCACCTTTCGAATTTGACTCCTCTCGGCGACCGCCTCGCTTTCATTGCCCGGCCCGAGGCCGATTTCTACGCCTACACGAGCCTCGGCAGCGCCTCGGGGTCGGTCCGGCTGTCGGAAGCGAAAGTCCAGCCCTCCCACGTCGAGCGGCCCCTCACCGCCCTTGCAGAAGGCCGGGCGGTCCTTCAGCCGGACGATTACGATGGCATCGACGACCTCTTCGTGACCGATGGCACAGCCGCGGGCACCGTCCCCGTGACGGGGTTGGGGCCCGTGCCGCGGAGCAGCTTCGGGTACCAGCCTTGGGCGCTCGGCCCGGACTTCTTGGTCGTGCAACGTCATACGCTGTACCGCAGTCGGCTGCAGGCCGGGTTCAACCTCGAGCCGCTCGCGGTGTTGGCCGACGAGCAGAGCTCTTTCGAAGCTCCGGGCTGGGTCTCCTGGAACGGCGCCACCTACTTTCTCCACTTCGGCGGGTTCGGAGACGACTTCGAGACGTTTCTCTGGCGAACCGATGCCACCGCCCCCGGCACCGTCGTGGTGGATCGCGGGAGCTTCAGCTCGTTGCAGCGCTGGAGCGGTGGTCTGGTGGCGCGCCGCGGGCGCCGAGAGCTCTTCTTCTCGAACGGCTTTCCCGGCGGCTCTTACTACTTCCGGGGACCCTGGCCCTATGACATCCACCACGTGGTCCCCACCACTTCCGGACCGATCTTCCTGACCAGCGAGGGCCAACTCTGGCGCACCGACGGTACAACCGAGGGTACGTGGCAGGTGGCGGGTTTCGTCGGCGTCGGCTTCGGGCCCCTGGTGGCCCTCGGTGACCGGCTCGTGTTTTCGGCCCAAGACGCGGCGGCGGGGCAAGAGCTCTGGGTCACCGACGGCGAGCCCCAGAACACGCGCCGAGTGGCCGATCTGTGGCCCGGAGTGGCGGGCTCGCAGCCTGATCACTTCGCCGTGATCGGGGATCGCCTCTACTTCCGCGCCAACGACGGGCGGCACGGCTGGGAGGCGTGGGTGACGGACGGCACGGCCGCCGGAACTTCCCGGCTGACGGACTTGGCCCCGGGCGTCGTTTCGTCCCACCCGCACCAGTTCACCCGCTTCGGAAACGAAATCGGCTTCGTGGCCGACGACGGCGTGATCGGCGAAGAGCTCTGGGCGCTGCCGGCCGGCGTGATGGGCGAGCCCTTCGAACCTGGCCCCGAGCCCGTGCCCCCGGGCGACTGGTTGACCACGGCCGAGGTCCCCGGCTTCCGATTCAAGGTCCACCTGGGCGCCCACGATGCGGGTTTCCCAGGCCAGGCGGAGCCGCTGTGTCTCGCAGAGACCTTGTGCGTGTCGGGCGCCGTCGCCGGGCGCGTGGAAGTCCTGCTGCGTGTCGTCGGCCCCAAGCCGAACGGCTTTCTCTGGCCGACGCTGATCAAACTGACGACCGCCCAGGTAGCCATCTGGGTCGAGCAGGAGGCCACGGGCGAGGTCCGCCACTACGACCTGGCGGGTGCCCGGACGAATCGGGATGAACTCCCCGCGCTCTTCGACCGCACCGGCTTCCGCCCGAGCCGCCTCGGCTTCGAAGGCACTGCCGCTTCCGTCGGCGACGACCTCCCACCGCCGCCAAACGCCCGGTGGCTCACCTCCCCCGAGCTGCCCGGCTTCCGCGTCGCGGTCCAACTCGCCGTCCCCGGCGGCTCGATCGGCGGCCGGGCCGAAAGCCGCTGCCTCGAAGAGACCCTCTGCGTCGGGGGCGCCCTCGTCGGCCGACCCGAGGTCCTCGTCCGTGTCGTCGGCCCACGCCCCAACGGCTTCCTCTGGCCCACCCTCGCCCGCTTCACCACTTCCGCGGTCGATGTCTGGATCGAACAAACCCGCACCCGCGCCCGCCGTCACTACCCGCTCGAAGGGGCCGCGCCCGGACGGGACGATCTGACGGGGCTGTTCGATCGCGAGGGTTTTTTGCCGTGAGAGGAATCTGAAGACGAGCTCGTATTCGAGCCCTCGAGCCAAAGTTGTCCCAACTTCTAAAGGCCTTGCACCTCTATTGTCAGCACTGACCCGTTCGGGAGGACCTGATCATGATCGACCGGATTCGGCTCGGGAGCGGACTGCTCTGCCTTCTCCTCTCTGCCACGCCCGCGATCGCGCAGCGTGAATCGCCTGCGAATCCTCGTTATCCCCTCTATCCCGACCGGGTCGCGAAGTCGCGAACCGCCGCACCGCCGCACAGCGACATCTTCCGCAGTTTGTCCGCGGCCCACTACAGCGTCAAACGCGGCTTGCGCGCGACGCTGATGCTCAGCAACCAGGGTCCGCACGAGATGGCGATTCACGCGCGGCTGTTCAACCTTGCGGGTGAGGCGCTCGACCTCGATCTGCCCCCGCTGGCGGCTCACGAGGTCCGAGAAATCGCGCTGCACGACGTCGTGAGCGCCGACTCGGAGTGGGCGGAAGGCAGCCTCGACGTGCAGTTCCAGGGCAAGAACCTGGAGCTCGGCGGTGTGTTGTCGCTCATGGACGAGGCGCGGAGCCTCATTTTCGACGAAGAACTCACCGAAACCGCCACCCATTTTTCTTCGTCGCGACTCGAAGGGGTCTGGTGGGCACCCGCGCCGACCGCGCAGCTGTCGGTGGCGCTCGCCAATACGAGCGATCTGCCGCTCGCGGTCACCGCTCGGCTCGTCGGCATTGCCCCCTCGGCCGAGCCGCTGCAGGTCGAACTGGCGCCCCGCGCCTCGCGGGTCTTGGGGTACGCGGACTTCCTCGCGCGGCCCGAAGCGACACTGCCACGGGTCGGTGGCCTCTCGCTGGAGCATTCGGGCGCACCCGGCGCACTGCTCGTCCGCGCCTTGATCGCCGAACCGACGCTCGGGTATTCGGATGCGGCGGAATTCGTCGATGCCGAGCGGGCACTGTCCTCGACACTCCATGGCGCGGGGCTTCGCCTCGGCCGTTTCGCGCGCCGCGGCGGAGCGAGCCTTTGGCCCGCGCTGGCGGTTCGCAACTTGAGCGACCGCCCGCTGGTGGTTTCGGGGCGCATCCCGGTGATCACTTCGAACGGTGACGTCAGGTCGATTTCGTTGCCGCGCCTTCGCCTGGCCGCTCGGGAGATCCGCGAGATCGATCTCGTCGCCCTGCTCCGGCCGGTGGGGCAACGCCGTTTCGTGACGGCCGGAATCGAGCTCGAACACGACGGCGCGCCGGGTAGCCTCGTCGCCAAGGCGTTGTCTCGGAGCGGCGACGGCACTCAGGTCTACCGCGTTCCGCTCGTCGATGCCCAACGGGCGAACGCCACCGGCATCTACCCCTTCCGCCTCGATCAGGGCCAGAACGCGCGGATCTATCTGAAGAACGTGACCGCTGAGCCCCGGGACTACACGCTTTCGCTCACCTACCCGGAAGGAACCTACGTCCTGGGTCTCGCGACCCTCGACCCGCACGAGAGCCGCACGATCGACCTGACCGAGCTCCGTGACCGCCAGATTCCCGACCTCTACGGCCGAGTCTTGCCGCGCCGGCTCGCCGCGGGCAAGGCGCTCTGGTCGATGCGCGGGGAGGAGCAGCACGCTCTGATCGGGCGCATCGAACAAAGCGACCCGACGCGGGGAATGAGCATGACCGCGGCCTGCGGCGCCTGCTGCCCGAACAGCATGACCGAGGCGTTCATGACCCCGAGCTTCGCAGCGGGGTATCCCGGCGACACCACCCGCTTCTTGATCTACATCGCGGAGGAAGACTGCTACGGCAGTGTCCGTCCCTGGTACACGTTACCCTTCTCCTCCTTCAGCTCGACCGTGCCCTCGGTCGCAACGATCGACAGCACGGGGCTCGCGCGCGCCAATGGACCGGGCTCGACGTTGTTCTCGTCGACGGTCTATGGAACCGTCTATTCGAACTGCGCTGCCGAAGCCGCCAACGACGAGTACTGCTGCAACGAAGAGCCGGTGGCGGTGCCGTGTGAGGCGACCTGCCAGGTGCTGCCGCGGATCGAGATCGAGGTCGCGAAGACGCCGGCGCAAAACGACGATGTCGTCCAAGTGAAGAGCACGACCCCCGCGCGGCGACCCAAGATCCTGGCGCGCGCCCGGGCCGTCGGTGGACCGCCCGCGGACGTCACCGCGGTGCTCACCAACCCCGATGGGCGACTCCGTTTCCCCGACGCGGCGAACACCACGAAGACCCTGACGTTGCCCCGGTCGGGCGCCTGGGTCGACTTCGAGCTCTCGGGCGAGAGTGCGAGTTCGGCCAAAGACGACGCGGTCATCGAAGCCCACTGCAACTCGGCGGCGGGCCCGCTGTGCGGGAGCGAGCAGGCGACGGTCTTCACATTCGACGCCGCGAGCATCAAGGTGACGGCGGTAGGGTCGTTTCAGATCGTGAACCAGGGGAACGGCGCCTTTGGGCCCATCCCGTCACCCGGCGTGCGCTACGAGTCGCAGGCGACGCTCAAGCCCGCGGGTCTCGATTGCAGCGTGGCTCCGATCAAAGACCTGCGGGTCGGGGTGATGCAGAACGTCGAGCAAGTCTCGCGGACCTACATCCTGAGTGATCCCGCCGTGGTCTTCGATCCGGGGGTCCCTTCGGGCACCCGTTCGACCATCCCCACGAGGATGATGCTCACGCTCGCCGTCCCGGGGAAGTTCAACGACACTGTGCCAGACAGCGCGCCGCTGTTCGACCGCCCAGGCTCGAACGATCAGATCGATCCCAATTCGCAGGTCGTTCCGGGGGGGTGTGGCCAACCCACCGTTCCCGTGGCCACGACCTCGGACAGCCCGAGCTTCACCAACATGTTCGAGTTCCAAGCCGTCATCGACGGCACGGCCCAGCGAGCGGGGATGCTCATCTATCGGAAAGTCGACCGGGTGGTCTTCCAAGACAAGTTCCGCACCTGGGCCGCGCTGTGGGACATGACCCCGACGGGCGTCACCATGCTTCGGGAAACGACCTGGGATCTCGATGTCGACAGCCAGCGGACGACCCCGCAGAAGGCGGTTCCCTCAGGGACGGAAGTCGCCCCCGCGACCTCGCCCGTGATCAATCCTCCCTACGCGAACCAACTGGCCGCGGGGAACAACTACCAACTGTTTCCCTCGAACATCACCGTCCTGTTCACCAAACCGTGATGCGCCACCTCGCCGCCGTCCTCGCCTGGTCGCTGCTGTCGCTGCCTTCGGCGGCCGTCGAGTCCGACTTGTTTGCGGAGGCGCGGCTGGGGCACGACTTGGCCACGCTGAATCTCCTGGGTCTCGACGCCACGAGCGACGAGGAGGCCTGGGTGGTCCTCGCCATCGAGCCCGCTCCCGCGAGCGGGCGGGTGCGGCTGGTCGGCGTCGTGGTCGGCAGCGGAACGGTGACGACGACGGGCGAGGTGGGCGCCGAAGCGACGGTCGAAGGTCGTGCCGAGGTGCTCCAAGTCCTCTCGGGACGCACCGCGTTGCGGTCCCTGACCTACCGTTGGCCGTTCGAGCATCTCTATCCGCGCGGGGAAGACGCGGCCGCGTTCTCCCCGCTTCGGGGTGGCGGGTCGGTCGTCGCCCGCGTCAAGACCAAGCCCGGAGCCGAAACGGGAAGGCTCGAATCGGCGGACCAGTTGGCCTCGCTCTTCCTGATCCCGAAACCGTGGCAAGGAGACCTCGCGGGTGCGCGCGCCGCCCTGCTCAAGGATGCCGTGGTGTTCGCGCAGCCGGCCGAGCCCCAGAACGCGGCGCGCCTCGAACGCCTGCTCACGTCACCGAACCCGTTCGTCACCCTCGCCGCCTTTCGTGCACTCGCGAGCGTCCGCTCGCCGGAGCGCGCTGCGGTGCTACGCGAACGGCTAACTGCCGCCCACGGAGTCGAACAGTCGGCGTTGGTCGTCGTGGCCCTCGCGAACGGCCTCGCGCTCGACGACCGGCTCCCTCAGGTTCCCGAGGCCTCGGCTCTCGAGCCACGCGCCTGGGCCATCGGTGCCGCGGCCGCGATGCTCTACGGTCAAAGCCCCGAGCTTCGCGCCGCGGGACGGCAGTTGCTCCTCAAGCTCGAACCGGCTTTCGCCACCGGAGAGTCGGCACCCAATCGGGATCTCGTGGAGCTGATCGCGGCGAGCGCTCGCTGACCGGAGGCACCGGCAGGACCCTGGCGGCAGGCGCTGGACCATGGCCAGGAAATCACAAGTCTCAACGAAATTGATCAACGCAGAAATCTAGAGCACGACTTGTTTTCTGGGGCTTCACGTCGTCGTAACGACTTTGTTGTCCCAATTTCTTGGGCCGAAGGCACCCTACATTGCGAAGTCGTCGGTGACCGTGCAGTTCGCTCCCGAGCCACTCGGGTCGTGGAGCTAGGAGTCGTACAGTAGTGCCTCCAGGCCGAGCCGGCCCGCTCGGCTTCTGTCGTCATCCAAACCTTACCGGTGGTGTTTTTTGGAGAGCGGAGAGCTCTTCTCTGGGGGACGTGTGTCTTCAACCTTCGGGACTTGGAGCGTGGCCGGTGGATCGCGAGGTGAGCGGTGGCTCTGACCGTGGCCCGCCTGGGCGTGCTGGCCCTGCGTAATGCCTGGCGGTTCCGGTCGCGGACCTTGCTCGTCGGGAGCATCGTAGCGCTCGCCAACGCCGCGCTGGTGTTTCAGCTGGCCCAAGGGGCCGGGCAACGCCGGGCGTTCGAAGACGCTATGGTCCGGACGGTCACCGGTCACGTCCAGCTCACCGCCAGCGACGCCGGGCGCGACGTCGCCGCGGCCGATGCCGACGGCTTCGCGCCCCTGCCCGAGCCCGCACGGCTCCTCGAGTTGCTGGCCGCCCAACCCGGGATCGCCGCCGTGACCCCGCGGGTCCGCGCCGGAGCCCTGGGCTCGGTTCGCGACGAAACCTGGGGCGCCTTCCTGCTCGGCGTCGCGGCCGAGCGCGAGCTCACCGTGGCCACCGGGCTGCACCTGGCCAGTGGCCGGTTCGTCGCTCCCGGCGCCGCCGAGGTGGTGATCGGCGAGAGCCTGGCGCGCGACAAGAAGCTCGCTCTCGGCGACGACATCGCCTTTTTGGCCTCGACCGTGGACGGCTCCTTCGGCGCCGTGGAGCTCGAGATCGTCGGCCTCACGGACGACCGCGGCATCGGCCGCTTCTACTCCTCGCTGGCCTACGTGCCGATCGAGAAGGTCCGGCACCTGCTCGGCCTCGAGCCTGACGCCGTCCACGAGATCGTCGCCACCCTCGAGACACCAGACCAGCTCGACACCGTCACCGCCGCCCTCGGGCCGCAGCTCGGCACCGGAATGCGCCTGACCACCTGGCGCGACAGCGGCCGGCTGTTCCAGAACATCCTGCGCATCGGCGATCTGTTCCGCCTGGTCATGGGCTTGATCCTGGCGCTGCTCGCCGTGGTACTCGTGGCGAGCACCCTCGGCCTCTACGTGCTCGAGCGCGAGGGCGAGATCGCGGTCATGCGCGCCCTGGGTTTCGGCACCCGGGACGTGCTCGGCACGATCGTGGGCGAGGGAGTCCTGCTCGCCGGACTGTCGAGCCTCGCCGGTCTTCTGGTCGGCGGCGGCGTGTCCCTGTGGCTCGGCAAAGTCGGCATTCCCGCCTTCACCGAGGCGCTGCTGTACGTCTTCGCCGGTCCGCGGCTCTACCCGCGGCTCGAGCTGCAAACCGTCGGCCTGCTGCTCGCCGCCTCCGTCGTTCTCGGGGTGCTCGCGGCCGCCGGTCCGGCGTGGCGCGCGGCCCATCTGGACGCCCCGGAAGTGCTCGGGAGGCAAAGTCCATGAACGGCTTGCTGCGCCTGGCGGCGCGCAACCTCGGCCGCAACCGGCGGCGCACGGCGCTGCTCGGCACGACGCTGTTCCTGGCCGGGTTGTGCCTGCACCTCGCCTTGGCCGTGGCCGACGGCCTGACCCGTTCGATCACCCGCGATCTCGTGACCCTCGAGACCGGTGCCGTGGCCGTGAGCCCCGGCGGTCCGGCGGGGCCGGCACCGTCCGACCCGGCGGCCGCGGCGGCCCTCGACCAGACGGTGCGGGCGCGCCTGGAGGGTCTGGCGAGCGACGGCGTGCGCCGGCGCCTGGAGTTCGACGCCGTGGCCATGAGCCTCGGCGGCATCTCCCAACAGCTGCGTTTCGTCGCCCTCGAGCCGGACACGGAGCCGGCCCTCGCGGCGACCTTGCGGCCGCGCGCGGGGCGCTTCCTGGTGACCACGGACGCGGCCGGGTTGGTGCTCTCCCAGGCCGTCGCGGGGCGGCTCCAGCTCGAGGTCGGCGACACCGTGACCGTGCTCGCGACCACCTGGGGCGCCGAGATCAACGCCCTCGACCTCGAGCTCGTGGGGATCTTCGAAGACGTCGCGCCGTGGATCGACTACAACGCTTACTTGACTCGCGCTCCGGCCACGGAGCTGTTCGGGGCGGAGTTCGCCAACCGCACCTTGCTCGACGTCGCCGACCTCGCGGCGGCGCCGGCTCTCGCCGCGGAGGTGAACCGGCGCCTCGCCGGGCTGCCGGTGACGGTGACGGACTTTCAGGCCGGTGCCGGTTTCCTGCTCGGCATCGTGACCGCGCTGCGCTGGACCTTCGCGAGCTTCGCCGTCTTGCTCTACGCCGTGGCCGGCCTCGGCCTGGCCTTGCTCCTGGCGTTGTCCGTGCGCGAGCGCCGGCGCGAGTTGTCGACGCTGCTCGCCCTCGGGTTTCCGCCCCGGCGCATCGTGCTCCTGGTGCTCGCCGAGGCGGGGCTGGTGGCCGTCGTGGCCACGGCGGCGGCGCTCCTAGCCACCCTCGCCGTGCACGTGAGCTTCGGCAGCACCGGCATCGCCCTCGAGGGCTTGGCCAAGAACGCCTTCGGCACCGGCCGGCTGAGCACCGCGCTGGCGCCCTACCAAGTGGCCGCGATCGCCGCGGCGGGCATCGGCACGAGTCTCGCCGGGGCCCTCGGCCCGGCTTGGAACGCCGTGCGCGCCAAAGCCCAGGATCCGGGAGGAACGCCATGGTGATCGACCGTCGCCTCTTCGTCGCCCTGCTCGTCGTGGTCGGCAGCCTGGGCACTCCTCCGGCCACGGCCGGCACAGGGCCGGCCGCTACCCAGGCCGGGGCGAGCGACGGTGCCGCGCCGGTGGTCACGCCGGACGCCGCGGCGCTGCTCGCCCGCGCCACCGCCTGGCTGAATTTTCCCGACTCGGAAACCCGCATGACCATGGACGTCGAGACCGGGACCACGCCGGCCCGACGGTACGGCATGCGGCTGCTCAAGAAGGACAGCTCGCGCCTGCGCATCGAGTTCCTGGAGCCCGCCCGGGAGCGTGACCGCAAGATCCTGCGCGTCGGCGACAAGATGTGGATGTATCTGCCGGATCTCGGCCGCCCGATCGTGTTGTCGGCGCGCCAGAGCTTCCTGGGCTCGGGTTTTTCGAACGCCGACCTACTGCGCACCGACTTGACCGAGGACTACACGGCCGTCGTGCTCGGCCGCGAAACCTTGGCCGGCCGCGCCGCTCTTCGCCTCGAGTTGACCGGCAAGGGCTCCCAGGCGGCCTACCCGCGGGTGCTCCTGTGGCTCGCCGAGGACGATGCCGCGCCCCTGCGCCAAGAGTTCTTCACCCGCTCGGGCAAACGCATCAAGACCCTCGAGTACGCCGAGCCCAAGAGCACGGCGACCGGCGTTCGCTACCTCGCCCGCGTCACCGTGACCCCGGACGTCGGTCGCAAGGAGCGCACGGTGCTCTTGGTCTCCGAGCTGCTGACCGGTCGCAACTTGCCCCTGTCGCTGTTCCAGGGCGACAGCCTGGATCAACGATGATGCTGCTCCTGGTCACCAGCCTGCTGCATTGGAGTGCCGCGATGGCCCCGGCCGCCCCGGCGGGTGGAATCGAGCGCGCTCCCGCGGAGCTCTCGACGCGCGGCTATGTCGAGCTCTTCGCCGAGGGTCGGGATTTGGCCGACTCGCCGGTCGCCGAGAGGCTCGGCCCCGGGGTGGATGCCCACCGCGCCCTGGCCCGGGCGGACCTCGCCCTCGACTACCAGAACGGCGGCTGGCGGCTCTTCGCCGAGTTGTTCGGTTCCGCGGCCTTCGAGGAAGGCGGCAGCAGCGGCCGGGTGTACCAAGGTTGGGCCGGCTGGACCCGGGCCGACCGCAAGCTCTTCCTGCGCGCCGGCAAGGCCGGCATCGGCTGGGGCGCGGCCACGGTGTGGAACCCGGTGCGCACGATCGAACAGCAGAAGGACCTGCTGTTCTCGGACACCGCGCTCGAAGGGGAAGAGCTCGCCGAGGTTCGCCTCTACGGCGACCGCGGGAACCTGGCGGCGATCCACCTGCCGGAACGAACCGGCGAGCGCGCGGCCCTGTGGGCGCTGCGCGGGGCCTCGTCGGCAGGAGACGTCGGCCTCGCCCTGTCGACGGTGCTCGGCGAAGGCGCCGACCACCGTTTCGGCCTCGAAGCCACCGGAGTGCTCGGCCCGGTCGCCTGGGTCGGCGAGGCGCTCTACCGGCGGCGCAGTCCGCGGGAATTCGTCGCGATGGACGGCGGGCGCCGGGAGCGCGGCGCCGGCTCCTACCTGAGCTGGGTGCTGGGCGGCAACGTCACTTTGCCCGCGGACGTGCTCGTGGTCCTCGAGCACTACCACGACGCCGAGGGCGACTCGGCCGCCGACAGCCGCCGCTTGCGGGCGAACCTGGCCGAAAACGCCGACCTGTTCGACCCGTTGGGCCGCGGCCGAGACCGCACCTTCCTCGGGGTTTCGAAGCGGCTCTTCGAACTCGACGGCACGCTCGCGGCGAACCTGTTCTACGACGCCGCGTCGGACACCCGCACCCTCCAGCTGCGGCTCGAAGCCCACCCGCTGCCCGACTTCCAGTGGACGGCGGTGGTGCTCGCTTTCGACGGCCCGGGACGCCTGGACCGGCGGATCTACCAACTGCGCCTGCGCTGGAGCTTCTAGGAGGAACGATGGCCCTGATCGAGCTCCAAGGTGTGTCGCGCCGTTTCGATTTGGGCGCTGGGCCCGTGTGGGCGGTGCGCGACGTCTCGCTGGCGATTGCCGAGGGGGACTTCGTCGCCTTCTCCGGCCCTTCCGGCTCGGGCAAGACGACGCTGTTCAACCTCATGGCCTGCCTGCTGCCGCCCTCGGAGGGCAGCGTGTCCTTCGCCGGCCGGGACGTCTCCCGCCTCGATCCCACCGCCGCCGCGCGGCTGCGTCACGAGCACTTCGGCTTCGTCTTCCAGGGCTTCAACCTGCTGCCGGTGCTTTCGGCCTTCGAGAACGTCGAGCTGCCGCTGCTGCTCACCCGCCAGGGTGCCGCCGAGCGCCGCCGTCGCGTGCTCGACCAACTCGCCGCCCTGGACATCGCCGAGCTCGCCGACCACCGCCCGAATCAGATGTCGGGCGGTCAGAAGCAGCGGGTGGCGATCGCCCGCGCGCTCGTCACCGAGCCGCGGGTGGTGATCGCCGACGAGCCCACGGCCAACCTCGATTCCGAAAGCGGGCGGCTGGTACTCGAGCTCGCCCGCCGGCTCCACAGCGAGCGCCGCATCACCTTCGTCTATTCGAGTCACGACCCGGAGATGGTCGCCCTCGCCCACCGCACCGTCCGCCTGAAGGATGGCCGGATCGTCGGCGACTCGACCCGGGAAACCCCACCCCACTCCGTACCCCAAGAGGAGATCGTCCATGTCTGAGCGCAAGGCCCGTTTGAAGGAAATCGTCGTCGACCGCATGAACCTGAAGATCGCCGCGAGCGAGATCGGCGACGAACAAGCGTTGTTCGGCGACGGCGAAGGCAGCCTCGGCCTCGACTCCATCGATGCCCTGGACCTCGTGGTCGGCATCTACGAGGAGTTCGACGTCGAGATCCAAGAGTCGGACATGTCGGTGTTCCACAACGTCAACACCTTGGACGGCTTCATCGAGTCCTGGCTCGCCCAGCGGGTGGCCTGATCATGGCCGCGCCGCGCCCCCGCATCGCGGTCACCGGTCTCGGGATCTGCACCTCGATCGGCAAGAACGTCGAGGAGTTCCGGCGCCATTTGTTCGCCGGGGCCTCGGGCTTGAAGCCGATCGAGACCTTCGATCCCAGTGACTACCGGACCGACCGCGCCTGCCTGATCGACGAGGCGGCCTACGAGGGGCTGGACGCGGCCGACGCCTTCGACCGCGCCAGCCGGATCGCGCTCGCCGCCACCCGCGAGGCCCTGGCCGACGCCAAACTCGAGATCACGCCGGAGCTGCGGTATCGCACCGCGGTGTCGGTGGCCTCGTCGCTCGGCGGCATGCTCGAGCACGAGAACAACATGCGGCGGCACCCGGGCTGTGCCAACGGCGACGGCCCGGACGCGCTCTACGACCATGTGCTGCAGATTCCGCCCTGCCAGCTGGGAGCCTACCTGGCGCGCGCCTGTGACGTCCGCGGCGGCCACTTCACCGTGGTCACGGCGTGTTCGGCGGGTTCGAACGCGCTGGCCATCGCGGCCGATCTGCTGCGCAACGGGCGCGCCGAGGTGGTGATCACGAACGGCACCGAGCCCTTCAGCATGCTCGCCTTCGCCGGCTTCAACATCCTGATGGCGCTGACCCGCGACACCAGCCGGCCGTTCGACAAGAACCGCGACGGGCTGATCATCGGCGAAGGCGCCGGCACCTTGATCCTCGAGCGTTGGGAGCACGCCGAGGCCCGCGGGGCGCGAATCTACGCCGAGCTGGCGGGGTACGGCTTGTCCAACGACGCTTTCCACCCGACCCAGCCGGACCCCCAGGCCGGCGGCGCCTACCGCGCGGTCCAGCGCGCCTTCGTCGACGCCGGGGTGGCGGCCGAGGACATGGACTACGTCAACGCCCACGGCACCGCCACCCGGCACAACGACGCCATGGAGTTGAAAGCGATCTCGCGGGTCTACGGCGAGCTTGCCCGGCGGGTCCCGGTGTCGTCGATCAAGTCGGCCATCGGCCACACCCTGGGGGCGGCCGGCACGATCGAAGCGATCGCCACCGTGCTCGCCCTCCATCACCGCTTCTTGCCGCCGACGCCCAACTGGACGACGCCCGAGGTCGGTTACGAGTACGACTTCGTGCCCACCGGCCGGCCCGCCCCGGAGCTCGAGGTGGCGTCGTCCCATTCCTTCGGCTTCGGCGGCAATTCGGCCTGCCTGATCTTCCGCCAGCCGGACGAAGCGCGGGAGGCGACCGCCTGAGGGCGGGCGGGACACCATGGACGTCTCGATCGTCGTCATCACCCACGACAAGTTGTCGCACCTGCGGGCCGTGCTCCGCGGGCTCGAGTGGCTGGATTTTCCCCGCGACCGCTTCGAGGTGGTGGTGGTCAACGACGGCTCGACCCGCGAGACCGCCGAGTTTCTCGACCAGTTCGCGCCGCCCTACACCTTCCGGGCCGTCCACCGGCCCCAGGGGGGCGTCGCCGCGGCGCGCAACTCCGGTTGCGAGGCGGCACACGGGGAACTCCTGGTCATGCTCGACGACGACTGCTTGATGCACCCCGAAACGGTGTCGCGGCTGTGGGATGCCCACACGCTGCTGCCCGACCGGCTGCTGCTGTCGGCCATCCCCCACGTCGTGGTGGCGGCGGTGCCGGACGTGCTCCAGGCGGTCGAGCGGGGCGAGCGCGACGTTTTCGAGCGGCTGCCGGACTTCGCGCCGGACGACCGCGAGTACGCCCTCGAGGAGCTGATCCGGCGCATGCTGGGTTCGGGCATCGACCGCTTCGCCGTGCCCTGGGTGGCCGCCCAGGGGTGCAGCGTGACGTTTCCGAAGGCGTTGTGGGAGAAGGTCGGCGGCTACGACGGCGAGATCCGCTCCTACGGTATGGAGGATTTCGAGTTCGGCCTGCGTCTAACCCGGGCCGGCGTCGGCTTCGCCCGGGCACCGGGCGCGCGGTACTTCCATCTCGACCACGGCCACGCCCGCGGCACGTTGTTCCGCGAGAGCACCCGCTCGCTGCGGTACTTCTACGAGAAATACGGCCGCGAGGAGGAGCTGATGTTGTTCGTCAAGTTCCTCTGCGGCGCCCTGCCGTTCCGCGAGTTCAACAACCGCGTGGCGGAACGGCGCGGTATGCCCGGGATCGAGGATCTCGACCTCGTCTTCTCGCCCTTCGGCATGGTCAGCTATCGCGACAAGCAACTCGGTCACGAGGTCACGGCGCCGCCCGAGCCGGCCTACGACCCGGCCCAGAAGTTCCGCGTCGAATTCGTGCTGAAGAAGCTCGCCCGCGCCCTCGACGACGGCAGTGATCTGTCCCGCCTGCCACCGTTGGACCTCGCTGCCGAGCTCGGCCGACCGAGCCTCGCCGGTCTGCGCCTCTTGGTCGTGGCCCCGCACATGGATGACGAGGTGATCGGCTGCGGCGGGCTCATTCAACATTGCCGGGCGGGCGGTGGCCACGTCTCGGTGGTGTTCCTGACCGACGGCGCCTCGGGCAAACACAGCCGCGAGGAGCTCGGCATGACCTGTCTCGAGCGGCGCGAGGAAAGCGCCTCGGCGGCGCGCATTCTGGGCATTCAGGAGCGCACCTACCTGAACTTCCCCGAGCGCAAACTCGAGGAGGCGATCGCCTCCCCCGGCGCCCTCGCACGGGTGATTCGCGAGGAGCGGCCGGACGTGATCACCTACCCGGCGGCGGGCGAGTTCCACCCCGACCATCGTTCCGCCCACGACTGGGTGCTCGCGGCCCACGCCGCCAGTGGCTCGACGGCGCGGTTGCTGGGCTGGGAAATTTGGGGCAACTGCCAACCCACCCACGGACTCGCCACCTCCGCCGCCTTCTGGCAGAAGAAGCTGGCCGCGATCAAGGTCTACCGCACCCAGACGCGGCTCATGGATTACGCCCGCATCATGACCTTCCTGGCCGAGTCACGCGGCCGGGCGTTGGGAGCGGAAAGCGGCTTCGCCGAGTGTTTCCACCTGCTGCCGCCGCGCGAGGTGACGCCGTGACGAACCTCGTCGAACGGTACGGCCGCCACCACCGCAAGGGCCACGACTGCCGCGTGACCTGCGCTCGCAACCTGCTCGAGTTCTACGGCCACCGCCACAGCTACGCCGTCGTCCAGGGCCTCGCCTCGAGCTTCTTCTTCGTCTACCGCACCGAGGACTCCGAGCGCGCCCGTCTGCTCTTTCCGGAAGGAGACTTCGCCCACCTGTTCTGGCCGGTTTCGGGCCAGCGCCTCGAGGTGCTCGAGAACCTGGCCTACCTGTTCAACGCCGTGCTCGTGCAGGACCAAAAACAGGGTCCCGAAGAGGCTCTCGCCAGTCTCGAGCCCTACCTCGCGGCCGGCCTGCCGGTGCTCTGTGCACTGTCGCGCAAGGCGTTGGCGGAGTACCTCGGGGGGCCAGCCTGGGGCGACTGGTTCCCCGCCGGGGTGGGTTTCGGCGGCCATTGGGTGATCGTCGTGGATGTCGACCGTCGCCGGCGCGTGGTGACGCTTTTCGAAACCGACCGCTACGAGCCGATCGAGCTGCCCTTCGAGGTGTTCTACGAGCTGCGGACCCTGGGCGACGACCAAGCCGGCTACGCCATGAAGTCGCTCAACCGCTGGGCGGTGTTTCATCCGCCGCGCCAGGTGCCGCCCTTCGCGAGCCTGGTGCGCACGGCTCTGACCAAGGTGGTGTGGAACCAACGCTGCCCGGCCCTCGACCACGGCGAAGGGGGCATCGCCGCGCTCGATCGCTTCTGCGCCGAGCTGCCCGGCTGGGGGGAGCGGCCCGATCTGCCGCCCGAGAAGCTCTTCGCCACCGTTTCGATGATGTGGCTCAACTCCGAGTTCATGGTCGGCGGCGCCCTCGGCCGGCGCAGCTTCGGCATGTTCCTGCGCCACGCCGGCCGCGAAATCGGCGCCCCGAGCCTACTCGCGGCGGCGGAAATCTATGCCGATGCCGCCGAGGCGTGGTCCGAGCTGGTGGCCCTCCTGCACGGGCAAGTCGCGAGCACTCCGGCGCCCTGGAGCTTCCGCGCCGAGCGGATCGCCGAGCTGCTGGCGAAGCTCCGGCGGCTCGAGCACGAAGGGCTCGCGACCCTCGAGGCGTTCCTCGCGGCGCCGGCCACGGAGCCGCTGGTGACCGTGGGAGGGCTGCCGTGAAGACTCCCGCGGGCTGCTTCCCGCTCTCGGCGACGCCGATCACCGTCCGCTTCGCCGATGTCGACATGATGCAGGTCGTCCACCACGCGGCCTATCTGCACTGGTTCGAGCTGGTGCGATTCCACGCCCTCGAGGTGATTTTCGGGCTGACCTTCGGTGACTTGAAGGCGGCCGGGCTGGCCCTGCCCTTGACGGCCTGCGCCATGGAGTTCCGGCGCGGAGTGCGCTTCGACGACAAGGTCACCGGCTACGCCCAGCTCGAACTGCACAAGAAGGCGGCCTTCACCGTTCACTACGGCCTCTACCGCGAGCGCCCCGAAGACCCCGACGCCCCGGGCGAGCTGTGCGTCAGCGGCTCGACCACCCACTGCTTCCTCGATCGCGACAACCGCTTGCTGCTGTGGACGCCGCCCTTGGTGCGCGACGCCTTTGAACAAGCCGTGCGCCGTTGGCCGGGTTGGGTGCGTCTGCCGGCCGGCAAACTGGAGCCCGTGGAGGTGACGACGTGACCGCGGCGGTCGCGCCCACGCCCACGACGCCGGTCGGGGGCTCCTTGTCGACCAGTGCCGCCGTGCGCCTGGCCCTGGAGCGCCTGGCGCTGCCGGGTTTGCCGGTGCCCTCCGAGACGTTTCTGTTCGGGGCCGGTGCCGCGCTCTTCCTGCAATGGGACACCACCGGGGCGACGCCGATCCTGCGCGGGCTCCATCCGAATCGCCTGCTGCGCCTGCTGTTCGGCGTCGACGTCTGGGGCTTCCGGTCGCGCCTGGTGTCGGACAACGCTCTCGACCTGCTGGCCGAACGGGCCGCGCGCGACGAGTGGACTCTGGTCGAACTCGATCGCGAGGTGCTGGCCGGCCGATCGCCCGAGCAGCCCGACGACCCCGCGGACACGGCGGCGCTCGTCGTCGGCCGGGACCCCGCGGGGGCCTGGTGGGAGGTGCGTGACCCGCGCGAACCGGCGCCCCTGCGGGTCGCCCCCGAGCGGCTCGTGGCGGCCCTGTACCGGCCGGTGGGCGGATTCCCCCGCGCCGCCCATCTGTTCGAGCACCCGGTCGCGCGGCTGCGCTACGAGCCGTCCCTGGCCCTCCGCCTGGGGCTCGAGCGCTGGGTGCAGGCGATGGCGGGTTCGGTGCCCGCCTGGGGGGTGACCGGCCTCGCGGCCTTCGGGGCCGTGCGCGCGGCGTGCGAGCGCGGCGAGCTCGCCGGCCTGGTGCGCGGGCTCGGGCGCGCGGCGTTGGACGGCGGCGCGGCGTTCTACCGCGACACCCAGGCCGAGTTCCTGCGCCTCGCGGCCGAAGAGTGGCCGAGCGGCCGGCTCGAAGAAGCCGCCTCGGCCCTGGCGACGGCGGCCGAGTTGTGGCGCAAGCTGAGCGCCGACGCCGCGGCGGGTCGCCTCGACGCCGGCGCCGCGGTGGAACGCTTGGCCACCCTCGAGCGGCTGGAGCGTGCCAGCCTGGCCCGCACCCGCGAGTTTCTCGGGCGCGCCCCGGCCCAGGTCTCGGTGCCCAGACCCGAGCCGCGGCTCGCGGACTATCGCCACGTCCGCGGCGTGCACTGCGGCACCATGGCCCTGCGCAACGTCGCCACCCACGCGACCGGCGGCAAGTGGACCGAAAGCCTGTGTTTCGGCCTCGCCGCGGGGCTCAACTTCACCTACCTGCGGCCGCCGGGTTCGCCGTTCTTCCTGACCATGGGGCGCGGCTCCTACATGGAAGAGACGTTTTGCGACACGCTCGGCATTCGTCTCGAGATCTTCCACTCGGACGACCCGCGGGCCGCCGAGGCGCATCTCGCGAGTGTCGTCGGCGCCGGCCGGCTGGCGGTGGTGGACACCGACATGTTCTACCTGCCCTACATGGTCCAGGCCCTGCGGCTGATGGACGGCGTCCACTTCGGGGGCCACAAGCTCCTGGTAACGGGCTGGGACGCCGCGAGCGCCAGCTACACCGTGTGGGACTACGCCTGGGCCGAGGCCCAGGTGCTGCCGGCGGCGGTGTTGGCGCGCGCCCGCGACAGCCGCGAGTGCCCCGAGCCGCCGCGCAACGCCTGCTTCACCTTCGGGTTCCCGGACCAGCTGGTGCCGCTCACGGAGGCACTGCCGCTGGCGCTGCGTACCTTCGTCTCCCAAATGCGCCACCCGTTCCTGAATCTGAACGGGCTGCCCGCGATCGAGCGCTTCTGCCGCCAGGCGGCGCGCTGGGGGCGCATCTTGAAGGGGGAAGAACTGCGGCTCAACACCGAGCTGACGGCCTTCATGTTCGAGAAGGCGGGCACCGGCGGCGGCAACTTCCGCAACCTGTACCAGCGCTTCCTGCGCGAAGCCGCCCGCGAGCTCGACTGGCCCGAGCTGCTGCCGGTGGCCGACCGCTACCGCCGCCTGGCCGAGGCTTGGCGCGAGGTGGCGGAGTTACTCGACGCCGCCGTGCTCGACCCGACCGCGGGCCTCTACGCCCCAGACCCCGGACCCCAGCGTCTGCTCGACGAAATCGCCGTTCACGAAACCCAGGGCGTCGCCGAGATCGACGCCATCCTGCGCGCCCACGGCCACGGCCGGCCCCCGACCGAGGATCGAGAATGATCAACGCCCCTGCCTCTCCGCGCGGCGAGACCGTGCTCGAGATCCGCCATCTGGTCAAGACCTACGGTAGCCACCGCGCAGTCGACGACGTCAGCCTGACCGTCCAGGCCGGAGAGATCTTCGGCCTGCTGGGACCGAACGGCGCCGGCAAGACGACCACTCTCGAGATCGTCGAGGGCCTGCGCCAAGCCGACTCGGGCAGCGTCCGGGTCTTCGGCCTCGACCCGGCCCAGCACCTCGACGCCATCCGCGCCCGGCTCGGCGTGTCGCTCCAGAAGTCCCGTTACTGGGGCCAGCTGACGGTCGAGGAAACTCTCGACCTGTTCCGCAGCTTTTACCCGAAGACCTTGCCGGTAGCCGAGTTGGTCGAACTCTTCGACCTCCACGAGAAGCTCCGGGCGCCCATGAAGAGCCTCTCCGGCGGGCAGTACCAACGCGTCGTGTTGGCGCTGGCCCTGGTCAACGATCCCGATCTGGTCCTGCTCGACGAGCCCACCATCGGGCTCGATCCCCAGGCCCGCCGCCGGCTGTGGGACGTCATTCGCCGGCTGCGCGCCCGCGGCAAGACGGTGATCCTGACCACCCACTACATGGACGAAGCCCATGCTCTGTCGGACCGCGTGGCGATCCTGCACCGCGGACGGGTGGTCGAGTTGGGCTCGCCCAACGAACTGATCCGGGCCAAGAACCCTCACGTTTCGGTGCGTTTCACCACCCTCCAGCCCTTCGAGCTCGCCGGCCTCGCCGCCGAACCCTGGTGCCTGGACGCCCGCGCCGCGGACGAGGGCGGCTTCCAGGTGATCGTGCCCAGCCTGCGCGAGGGCCTCGGCGCCCTGATCGGCTGGGCCGAGCGCCAGGGCATCGGCCTCGACGAACTGGAGACCCGCGCGGCCACCCTCGAGGACGTCTTCCTGACCTACGCGGGGGCCTCCGAGCGGGCGCCCGTCACCATCGCCGAACCGGCCGGGAGTGCGTCGTGAAAGCGTTTTGGAAGTTGTCCCTGGCGGTCCTCAAGATGTACCTGCGGGACCCGCTGACCGTGGCCCTGTCGCTGTTCCTGATCGTCTTCATGATGGTGCTCTTCGGCCTCGTCATGGGCGAAGAGCAATTCAAGGTCGAGCTGCCGGTGGCGGTGTGGGACCGTGCCCAGACGCCGGACTCGGCGGCGCTGCTCGCCCGGCTCGACGGCGACGAGTTCCTGGTCGTCGAGTCCGTCGGCAGTGAGGAAGAGATCCTCACCCGCATCCGCGAGGCCAAGGTCATCGGCGGCCTCGTGCTGGCCCCCGGCTGGACGCCCGCGGCGACACCGGATCAGCTGCGCCTGGTGCGTGACGACGATGCCAACAAGTGGCTCGATCTCGGATTCGAGCGCCTGAGCGCCCTGGTGGTCGCCACCGGGGGCGCGCGCACGCCGCCCTGGACGGAGTCTGTGGCCCAGCTCTCGGTGGTCAAGAACCGCTACATCGACTTCATCTTCCCGGGCATCCTGGCGATGGCGATCATGCAGGTCTGCCTGGCGAGCGGGGTCGTGCTGCTCGAAGCACGGGAAATCGGCGTGTTGCGCCGGTTGCGACTGACCCCGGTGTCCGGGCTGACGATCTTCTCGAGCGTTTTGACCGGCCGCTTCCTGATCGTGGTGCTGCACCTGCTGGTACTGGTGGCGGTGGCCGTGTTCGGCTTCGGCGCCCAGATCCTCGGCTCCTGGCTCGACCTCACCCTGCTCGTGTTGCTCGGCACGCTGGCCTTCATGGCCCTCGGCATCGCGGTCGCCATGGTCGCCCCCACGCTCGAATCGGCGAGCCTGTTCCTGCAGATGTTCAGCCTGCCGATGTCGTTTTTGTGCGGCGTCTTCTTCAAGGTCGACAGCATGCCGGCGCCGCTCGAGTGGCTGTCGCGCGCCCTGCCGTTGACCTATCTGGTCGACGCCTTTCGCGGCACCGTGCGCTACGGCGCCCCTCTCACCGACCACGGCACGGAGATCCTGGCGCTCTTGGCCTGGTTCGTCGCCTGCCTCGCCCTCGGTGCCCGCAGCTTCCGGCTGTGGAGCCGGGACAGCGCCTGAGACAAGGAGTCCGACATGGTTCTCGAACACCAAGAGATCAAACAGTTCCTCCGCCAGCGCTTCCCGTTCCTGCTGGTCGATCGCATCGTCGAACTCGAGCTCGACCGGGCGGTCGGGATCAAGAACGTCACCGCCACCGACGTCGCGCTCCAGGGCCACTTTCCCGACGAGCCGATCCTGCCCGGGGTGCTGTTGCTCGAGGCCATGAGTCAAGTCGGCGGCGTGCTGTTGGCCCACGACCCGCTGTTGACCGACAAGAGCCGCGGGTATCTCGCCGCGATCGACAAGGTCAAGTTCAAGAAATTCGTCGTCCCAGGCGATCAGGTGGTGATCGAAGCCACCAAGGTCGCCGTCACCGCCACGATGGCGCGCGTGCGGACCTTGGCCCGGGTGGCCGAGGCCGAGGTCGCCACCGGCGAGATTTCGTACTACTTCGCCCCCTGACCCGAGGAGTCGCCGTGAGTGACCGAGAGCGCATTTACCTGACCGGATTCGGCACCGTTTCCACCCTGGGGGCGAGCCCCGAGTCGCCGGAGTTCCCGCACGCTTTGGCCGCCGCTCCCGCCGGCGCGCCCGGGCCGCGGCGCATCGCGGATTTTGCGCCGGAGCGGTTCATCCCCGAGGACGAAGCGCGGCGCATGGACCGCTTCACTCAGCTCGGATACGCCGCCGTGCAGCGGGCGCTCGAGCATTCGGGGCTGGCCGTGGGGCCGGAGAACCGCGAGCGCATCGGGATCATCCTCGCCACCTGCTTCGGCCCCTTGGACAGCACCGTGGGGTTCTTGTCGAAGGTGATTCGTGACGGCGCCAAGAAGGCCCCGGCGGCGGTCTTCCCGAACACCGTCTACAACGCTTTCACGGGCAAGATCACCATCGGCTTCGGCTTCCACGGCACCAACTCGACGGTCTCGGGCTGCAACGCCCTGACCTACGGCGTCGAGATGATTCGCGCCGGCCTCGACGACGCCATGGTCGTGGGCGGCTGCGAGGAGCTGGCGCCGACGATCGTTCGCGGTTTCGAACGCGGGGGCTTCGAGGCCGACTTGGCTCTCGGCGAAGGCGCCGCGGCACTGGTCATCGAACGGGAGAGCTTCGCCCGCGCCCGCGGTGCCCGCCTGCTGGCGGAAGTGCTCGACTACGGCGTGGCCAACGGCATCGGCGCGGTCTGCGAGCCCTTCCCGGTCGACGCCGAGGCCCTGACCTGGGCGATGTCCCAGGCCCTCGAGCGCTCCGGCGTGGACCCGGCCGCGGTGACCCACGTGTCCACCGCCGCCAACGGCCTGGCCGCCCTGGACGCCGCCGAAGCGCAGGCCCTCGCCAACGTGTTCGGTGACCGCCAGCCGGAGCGCACCGCCAGCAAGCGGGTGCTGGGTGAAACCTTGGGCGCGGCTGGCGGCTTCGCGGCCATCGCCGGAGCCGGGGCGCTCGCGACCGGTGGGCGCGGCTTGGCCCTGGTCAACGCCGTCGACTTCGGCGGCTCGGTCTCGTCCATCCTGTTCGCCCCGGCGGCCTGAAGGCGGGTGCCCGGTGGTCGATCTCGTCCTGCTCCGTTGCCATCGCGACCCGGCGCTGTGCCGGGAGCGCCTGGCCCTGCTCGGTGCCCTGGCGCCGGAGGCGGCCCGCCACGCGGTCTTCGGCGGCGCCGAGCAGGACCTGGCCGAGTTCCGACAGGGCCTCGGCGACGCCGTGGTGAGCTGCGTCGGGGTCCCCGGCCGGGCCCAACGCTGGAAGTGGCTCCACGGCGACCTGGTGCTGCTCGATTGGTACCGCGCCCACGGCCGGCACCTCAAGTTCGACCGCCTGATCTTCTGGGAGTGGGACCTGCTCGCGCTGGCGCCCCTCGCCGAGCTCTACCGTCGAGTGCCGGCGGGCGCCGTCGCGGTCACCGGGCTCGCGCCCCTCGACGACGTGTTGCCGCGTTGGAGCTGGTCGCGGAGCGCTGCCTGGCGCCGCGGCTGGGACGACCTGCGGACCCAGCTCCAGGCCGACCACGGCTTCGCCGGCCCGTACCGGGCGTCCCAAGGGCCGGGCCTGTGTCTGCCGCGGGCGTTTCTCGACCGCTACGCCGCCGCCGCGCCCCCGGCCTGGGCCCACGATGAAGTCCGCCTGCCGGCCTACGCCGCGGCGCTCGGGTTCCCCCTCGTCGACACCGGCTGGATGCGTGCTTGGCACGATCCCGCGGAAGCCGCCCTGTTCAACTGCGACAGCCAGGACATCACCCCCGAGGTGATCGCCGAGCAACTCGCCCAGCCTCGAGGCCGGCGGGTCTTCCACCCGGTGCGCGGCTCCTTTCCGTGGCGCGAGGCGCTCGACTTTCTCGCCGCCCGCCCCTCGTCCCCATCCTCGAATCGATCCTCGACAGGAGAAGCTGCATGAATCTCGACGGCAAGACCGCCGTGGTCACCGGAGCGTCGCGCAATCTCGGCCGCGCCATCGCCTTGGAGCTCGCCCGCGCCGGGGCCGACGTGGTGGTCAACTACGCCGCCCAGGCCGACGCCGCCGAGGAGGTCGCGGCGGAGATCCGCGCCCTCGGCCGCCGCGCCTTGGTCGTAGGCGGCAAAGTCGAGGAATTCGACGCCATGCGCGAGCTCATGGACCGGACGCTGGCCGAGTTCGGACGCATCGACGTACTGGTGAACAACGCCGGCATCCTGAAGCGTTCGTTCCTCATGATGATGAAGTCGGAGGACTTCGCCCAAGTGCTCGCGGTCAACACCCTGGGCACCTTCAACGCCATCAAGGCGGTGAGCCGCACGATGGTCAAGCAGCGCTCCGGCTCGATCATCAACATCAGTTCCCTGGCGGGGCTCCGCGGCCTCTCCGGCCAAGGCGCCTACGCCGCGTCGAAGGGCGCCGTCCAGAGCTTGACGACGGTGGCGGCCAAGGAGCTGGGCCACTACGGCGTGCGCGTCAACTGCGTCGCCCCGGCGGTGATCAACACCGGCATGATGCTCGAGTTCGACGACAAGACCCGTTCGAGCTACCTCCAGCAGATCCCCCTCGGGCGCCCGGGAGAGCCGGAGGAGGTGGGCCGGGTGGTGGTCTTCCTGGCCTCCGACGCCGCGAGTTACCTGACCGGTCTCGTGATGCCCATCGACGGCGGCATGTACATCGGCTGAGTCATGAGTCACACGGTGATCGTGGGCGGCGGCCTCGGCGGTCTGCTGCTGGCCGACAAGCTGGCCGCGGCGGGCCTGGCGGTGACGGTGCTCGAGCGCACCGACACTTTCGGCGGCGGGAGCCGGTTCGTCGAGCACGCCGACCGGCCCTGGCCGACGGCGATCTACTCGAGCCTCGGGTTCGAGCCCGGTTCGCGGCTGGCGGAGGTCGCGAGCCGTCCGCTGGATCGCTTCCCGGTGTCGGATCACGTGGTGCTCGACGGCCGAGAGTACCCCCTGCCGGGGACCTTGGCGGGCCTCGAGGCCCAGCTCGGCGCGTGGTTTCCGGCCGAGCGTTCCGGGCTCGGACGGTTCGTGGCGGCCGTTTCGGAGGTCTACCAGGCGATCGATGCGAGCTTGGCCCTGACCGCGGCGCCCGGGCGGATGGCAGCGCTGGGCCGGCTCCAGGAGTACGGCCGGCGGACGTTTCGCGAGCTCCGGGACGAGTGCGTGAGCGATCCGACCTTGCGCCGGCTGCTCGCCGTGCGCGCCTTCGCTTCGACCAACACGGCCTCGACGATGCTCGCCTACCTGGGCAAGATCCACGTCGACGGCCTGTACCCGATCGCCGGGCCGGAACTCGCCGACCGGCTGGTGGCTCGCCTGGCCACGAGGCCGAACTGCCGGCTGCGGACGACCACGGAGGTCACCGGCCTCGCGTTCGACGCCGAGGGTCGGCGCGCCGAGGCGGTCATCACCGCGGACGGCGAGCGGCTGGCAGCGGACGAAATCGTGCTCGACTCCGATTTGACCCGGCTCGATTCCGAGTTCGTGGCCGATCCGACCGCCCGCGCCGTCTTCGCTCCCCATCTCGACGGCTTTTTGCCGGGGCTCTCGGGCCTCACGCTCCAGTTCGCCCTCGATCCCGCTTTTCGCTCGGCTCTCGAACGCCTGGCCGGTGCCGCCCGGATCTACGTCGTGGACGACGCCGACCCGCTCGACGTCCTGGTCCGCCGGGAGGCCGGCGAGCTCACGCTCGCGACCTTCAAGGTCAACCTCGACCGCGCCGCGCCGGAGCCCTTGGTCGGCGTCGAGATCGACGCCACACCGGAGGCCGTCCGCGACGGCGTGCCGGCCGCGGTCGCCGAGCGGGTGGTCGGGGTGCTCGAGCAGCTGCTGCCCGGCTTCGGGGCCGCGGTGCGCGCCGAGGTCACCTTCACGCCCCAGGATTACGCCCACTGGAGCGGCGCCCGCGGCGGCACCGCCAGCGGCTTTCGCGACGCCGTCGCCCGGCCGTTCCTGCTCTACCGCGCCCTCGAACGCCGCGGGATCTCCAGCGTCGGCCAGTGGTCGTTGTTCGGCTCGGGCCTGTCGCAGCTCGAGTTGTCGGCCCAGACCACCTTCCAAGCCATTCGCCGCCGCGCCCTCGCGCGGCCGGCACCGACCGCGGAGTCTGCTCCGTGACCTATCTGCGGTTTCTTTGGTTTCAATGCCGGATCCTCTTCTCCCGCTCGAACGGTCGGGGCGAGTCGCGGCTTCGGCACACTCTGCTGGCCGTGGTGCTCGTCCCGGTGACGCTCGTGCGCCACACCGCCTGGATCCTGCGACTGCGCTTCGGCCCCACCCGAACGATGCCGCCCGACACCCCGCCCCTCGGAGTCGTTCTGCTCTCCTACAAGCGACCGGCGAATGTCGAATGGCTGGTGCGCAGCTATCTGCGTTGTTCGTTCGTGGGCAAGGTCATCGTGAGCAACAACCACCCCGAGATCGATCTCGAACGCCTGGCTCCCAGCCTTGCCGACCCCCGAGTGGAGCTGATCCGGCAACCCGAGCCGACCAAGCAAGGCGTGCGGTTTCCCCTCGCCCTCGAACGCGCGGGCGACCTCGGCTACTTCCTTTCGCCGGACGACGACTGCTTTCTCTACCCGCACCAGATCGAGAGGCTCTACCGGCACCTGCTGGCGGCTCCCGAGGTCCCGCACGGCATCAGCGGCGAGGTGCGCCAGCCGGTCAAGGATATGACCCACTATCCCTTCGCCATCGGCGTCCGAGGGGAGCGTGAGGTCGACCACTTGACCGAGCTGTATCTGTTCAGCCGCGAGCATGTCCTAACCACCCTCGAGATCTACCGGCAACTGGGGTGGCACGAGGCCAGTCGGGTCGGCAATGGCGAGGACATCGCGCTGTCCTTCTCCGGTCCGGGCCGACCGCGAATTCACCGCTATGGTCGCCGGCTGCGTTGCAACAGCGCCTGGGCCGAGGGGATCGCGACCTGGAGCTCACACCAGAACTTCTTCGCCGAGCGCGTCATGATCCACGCCAAGCTGCGCAAACTACGCCCTCGGCCGGCCGCGGCATGAAGTCCTACGACGTCATCGTCATCGGCGCCGGGATGTCCGGCTTGACCTGTGCCGCGCTGCTGGCGAAGGCAGGGCGACGGGTCCTGGTGCTCGAGCAGCACTACCTGCCCGGTGGCCTCTTCACGTCCTTCAAACGGGGGCCGTTCCTGTTCAACGTCGCCCTCGAGTGGACCACGGACGTCCTACCCGGGCAGTCCTTCCACGAGCTGCTGAATCTGCTCGAAGTGGACCGGGAGTACCCCTTCGAGCGCTTGTCGCGGTTCAAATCGGTGGTCTCCCCGGAGCTGCCGGCGCCCGTGCGTTTGCCCTGCGATGGCGCCGCGCTGACGGCCAGTTTGTCGGCCGCCTTTCCCCATGAAGCGGCGGCGATCGCCCGCTTCCTCGACGATTGTCAGGCCGTGCAAGGGGATTCCCGACGGGCGCGGGAGATCCTCCTCGGCCGCGGCATCAAACCGGTCGAAGACCTGCTCGCCGGCTACTTCGGGGATCCGTTGCTGCGCCATCTGCTCTACAGCATCCTCGGCTATCCCGGGGCGCGCGGCGTGCTGCTGATGTACCTGCTCTCGGCGGTGTGCCTGGGGCAGGTCTACGTGCCCGTGCACCACGACCACCGGCGCTTGGCGGTCTTGCTCCACCGCAAAGTCGTCGCCTGGGGCGGTGAAATCCGCTACCGCACGCCGGTAGCGCGCATCCGGGTCGCGGGCGACGAGGTGCGGGGCGTCGCCCTCGAGTCGGGAGAAGAAATCGCCGCTCCGATCGTGGTCGCCGGAGTCGACGTCGCGGAGCTCTACCGCCGACTCCTCGCGGATGAGTTTTCGAGCGCACCCCGGGCGCGCTCGCTGCTCGACCGGGAGGCCGGCCTGTCGACCTTCGGGTTGTTCCTGGGCCTGTCCGGTGACGCTCCGGCGGTCCCCCGCGAGGACTACGGCTGGACGGTACTGGCCGCAACCCCCGATTGGCACCGGGACCCGGGCGGCCTCGCCACGGCGCCGCTGCGGGTCGAGTTTCAAAGCGCTCTCCATCCCGCCCTCGCGCCCGGCAAACGCACCCTCTGCGCCTGGGCCGCGACGCCGGTTTCGGCTTTCAACTTCTGGGGCCAAGGCCGGGACTGCGCCCCCGCGGAGCTCGACGCGCGGCGCTACGACGAAGCCAAGGCGGCGGCAACCTCGGTGGTGCTCGCGCGCCTCGAACAGGCCTTCCCCGGCATGACCCAACACGTCGAGTCGACCACCGCGGCGACCCCCTTCACCTTCCAGCACTACACCCGGAACCGGGCCGGTTCGGTCTCCGGCAGCAGTCTCACGAGCCTCCACTATCTGAAACCGGCCGATTCCGCGACGCCCGTCCGCGGCCTCCATCACATCGGCCACTGGACGGTGCAATCCGGCATCAATTCGGTCATGGGCTCGGCCGCGACGCTGTTTTATTCGCGGTTGTCTCCCGGACTCTGAAATCCCCGCCCACGATCGCGGCCGGGAGCGGATTCTCTTGCGGCACCGAACGCGATAAAGTCCCCCCGAACCCGACCGAGATCACCGTCTGTGGCCGTTCCGCGGAACGGTCGCGATGTGCCGAGCCTCGTTTCCCCGAGTCGTGAGGAGACTGTCCATGGCGTGTCGTTCGCTGTTTCGTTTTTGTCTCGGAATCAGTTTGATGCTGGCCGGCTTCGCCGCCCCGGCGGTCCACGGCCAGGGCGACCCCAAGGCCGGCAAGGTGCTGGCCGACAACGGCTTTCGGCCCAAACCCGGGGGCTTCGGGTTCGAGAACTGGGGCGGCGACCAGCACCCCCACTCGGACCTAACCGCCGAGGACGCCGTGGCGCTGTTCGGGGACCGCGTGTGCGCCCGCTTCGATGGCCAGAAGTGCGTGCCGACCCCCGCCGCCAAGCTCTGGATCAAGGAAATGAACCAGATGATGAAGGGCGGTCACTGCGAAGGCATGGCCGCCATGAGCGCGGCCTTCCACGTGAAAACCGAGAAACCCACCGACTACGGCGCGCCGGTGCCGTTTTCGCTCCAGCCGAAGGACGCTGAGCTGATGCGCACCATCTCGACCTACTTCGTCACCCAGGCGCTCGAGCCGGTGCAGTCGGTCACGGCGAAGACGCGGAGTTGGACGCTCCAGGCGATCGTCGATTTCCTCGTGCGCACGATCTCGACCGGCCAGGACTACCCCACCCTCGGCATTTACGGCGCCGACGGCGGCCACGCCATCACGCCCTACCAGGTGATCCAGCGCGGCGACGGTCTTTATCGGATTTTCGTCTACGACAACAACTATCCCGGAGCCGAGAACTTCGTCGACATCGACGTCAAACGTAACCGTTGGGTCTACGCCGGGGCGGCGCTCAACCCCAGCGAACCGGCGAGCCCCTGGGAGGGCGGCGCTGGGACCATGGACGTGACGCTGCTGTCGGACCGCTACCAGCCGCTCCACTGCCCGTTCTGCGGCTCCCACAAACCCCCGAAGCGGCCCGCGGCCCCCGCGGTCCAACCAGCGCCCCAACCCTCGGCTCCGCCCGCGGCCCCGCGTCCCCAAGACAAGCCCCAGGCCCAGCCGGCGCCGCGTCCGAAGCCGGCCCCGGAGCGCCCGAAGCGCCCGGGCCCCGCCCGGAAGCCCGCGGTGGCCTCGAGCGATTACGCGGTGTTCACCCCGAATCGTTGCACGCAGGTCCAAGCGACCCGCAAGAAGGACAAGAAGACCCTCCGAATGGGCAAGGCGGGCGTCGAAAGCCAGATCGAGAAGGCCGCCATGCTGCCGCTGCGCGGCGCCCGCGGCTGCTTCATTCGTCTGCCCTCGACGATCGAGTACGACCTGGTGCTGATCGATGACGGCCGTCCGGTCTATCGGCCCCTGACCGAGCTCGTGGTCTTCGCGCCGGGCAACGTCTACTCGATCACCAACATCTCGGTCGAGATCAGCATCACCCAGTCCTTCAGCTTCAGCCAGAGCGGCTTCCAGTACCAAGCGGGCGGGCGCCAGCGTCCGACCCTGCGAGTGGCCGGTGACGCCGCCGGCACCAACGGCTACTACGAAGTGAGCGGCTTCGAGCTCGCCGCGGGCGCCAACTTCAGCGCCGAACGCCAGGACGACGGCCAAATGGCCTTCCGCGGCGACGACGTCGAGAGCTTCGACATCTACGCCGAATCCGTCGGCTACGACGACACCGAGACCTTCGACTTCGACGGCGTCGAGGTCGGCGACGACGGCCAAGCGCTGCTCGACATCGAAGCCGACGGCGACATCGAGCTCGACATCGACAGCGACAGCGACGGTGAGTCCGACGAAGAGGACGCGGACGACGACAACGACGGCAGCGCCGATGACGCCGACGTGGACGACGACGGCGACGGCATCTCCGACGAGGCCGAACCCGAGGACTTCGACGAAGACGGCATCCCCGACGGTGAGGACCTCGACGACGACAACGACGGCGACCTCGACAGCGAGGACGAAGACGACGCGACGGAGGATGTCGAAGAGGACGAAGACGGGGAAGAAGAAGAGGGCGACGAGGCGGAGGACGAGGAAGAGCTCGAGGAAGAAGAGGAAGAAGAAGTCGAAGAAGACGCCGACGAAGGCGATGACGACGACGAAGGCGATGACGACGACGGCGACCTCGAAACGGACGAAGAAGACGAGGCCGGGGAAGAAGAAGCCGAAGAGGACGAGTCCGAACCCGAGTCCGACGAAGGGGACGAGGACGAGGAAGCCGCCGAGGCCGATGAGAAGGACGAAGAGGAAGAGTCCTCCGAGGACGAGGAGGCCGACGAAGAACCCGAGGCAGACGAGGACGAAGAGAGCGACGAAGCCGAAGAAGAAGACCTCGGTGACGAAGGGGACGACGACGACGATTCTGGCGAAGGCGAGGAGGACGAAGAAGAGTCCGAACCGGAGGCCGAGGAAGAAGACGAGATGGAAGAGGATGAAGGCGGCGACGCGGCCGAGGACGAAGGCGAAGAAGAGGCCGAAGAGGAAGAGGCCGCCGAAGACGAAGGCGAGAGTGAGGACGAGGGGGACGACGGTGGCGAGGGGGACGACGGCGGCGACGAGGGGGACGAAGAGCCTCCGAGCTGACCGGAGAGGGGCTCGACCCACCAACGCTGCCGTAGACGCGGACCAACGTGTCCGCCTGGACGAACTAAGGCCCCGGGCTGCCCCGGGGCCTTTTCAGTTCTCCCTGCCGGGTGCTTAGAAGCGCCGCGGAGCCGCGATCTTCCCGCGAACCACAGCGGCGCTGCTACAGTAGCCACCATGCCGACGGACGTCACCGACCCCTGGTACTGGGCCACCTGGCAGGGTGCTACCGATGCCACGCTGCTCGCGGGAGCCCGGCTGACTCTGAGTCAGAAGCTCGACTGGCTCGAGGAACTGGGGCGGATTGCCCGGAGCCTCCAGGGTGACAGGGATCACCGAGAGCCCAGCTGTAGCCCAGTCCCTCCCAAACCGTGAAACCGTACGCCGCCGCCCCCTAGACCCAAGCGACCTTCGAGGCCGCGGAAGAAGCCATGCTTGCCGAGGGCGCGAGGTTGTCGCTCGAGGAGAATCTGCTCTGGATTCAGGAGATCAACCGCTTCGCGGCGCTCTTGAAGCCGATGGCGGCGGCCGGAACCGGCGAAGCAGCGCTGACGCGGAAATCCACCATCTCAGCGCGCACTTCCTTTGCGCACCTGCTACCATCTCTCTGACCTTGAGAGAGGTTGTGACGGGCAGCCCAAACCAGCCGAGGCTCGGTGCTCAGCGCCGCGCTTTCCTCTACCTTCGGTGCAAGACCTGCTATCGGAGAGAGGGAGAACGATGCGTTCCTCCAAACCAGAAAGAATGCCCGAGGCTGAGACGAGCCTTCGACTTGCCCTCTATCTCCTTGAAAACAGGCACACGGACAGGGTCCAGGTCGCGATCGACGGCGCGCAGGTCAAGACGCTGAACGAAGTGCACTTCGACATCAGGACCTTTCTCTCAGCAGTAAATTTCGAACTCATCCAGCAAGCTATCGATTGGCGCGGCACCTACAAGCACTCACTAAATGGAGGCCTTCTGGAGATTAACTCGGCGCACGGCCGAGGCGATGTCGTCGCAACGCTTACGAACGGCCGGACTCTCCGCGTCGAAGTGAAGAAGGGACCACTACAGGCCAGCAAAAGCTCGCCGGAGTATCCGCTGCTGCGCGAGGCACTCGGCCAGTTGCTCACAACGGAGAACATCCACAGTCAGGATCTTCTCGCGGTGGCGGTGCCGTACTCTCCAAAGTTCGCCGCACTCGCGAAGCGCTGGCGAGAAGCTCCTTTGGTGAAGAAGGTCGGCTTCCAGATTCTCACTGTCTCGCGAGAGGACGGCGAGGTACTCGGCCTCGATGTCTCGCTCACTATTACCTCTCAGAAGCTTCGAGAAATCCTATGAACCACCCGGCATCTTCTTCCCCATCTGCAACCGACGAACCCACGAAGCGACTGGCCCTTCTCATCGACGCCGACAACGCACAACCGGCTGTCCTGGAGGCTCTGCTGGCGGAAGTTGCCCGGTTCGGTGAAGCCACTGTGCGCAGAGTTTACGGCGACTTCACTTCGCCCTCGAACTCGAGCTGGAAGAAATTTCTCAACCGTCACTCGATCAAGCCGGTTCAGCAGTTTGCTTACACCACGGGGAAAAATGCCACCGACAGCGCAATGATCATCGACGCGATGGACCTCCTTCACACGCGTCGATTCGACGGATATTGCCTGGTCACCAGTGACAGCGACTTCACTGGCCTTGCCGTGCGCCTCCGTGAAGAGGGACTACTGGTCTTCGGCTTTGGCGAGCAGAAGACACCGGAAGCCTTCCGTAACGCCTGTCACCGGTTCGTTTTCACCGAGGTTCTGCGTGCCCAGGCACCGACAGTTGGCGCCACGACACAGGAAGCTGCTCGGTCCAGCGACCAAACCGGGCAGCGCGACCCAGAGCCCACTCCTGCGATGATCAAGCCACCGTTCCCGCGCGAGTTCCTGGTCGAAGCGCTCGAGAAGTCAGCCAATGAATCGGGCTGGTCGCACCTTGGCACCTTTGGCAGCTACCTGCAGAAGATTCAACCCGATTTCGACTCTCGCATTCACGGCTACAAAAAGCTCTCCGACTTGGTGCGCGCCCATCCGGAGCTGTTCGTTACAGACGAACGGCTCGCCCCTGGAAGCAACGACAAGGTCTTGTGGGTGAAGGGGAGAATAGCTGGCTAACCCTATTCACCGATTCGAGCCGCAGGCAGTCCAGGTGCTCAGGTCGCCTCGAAGCCTTCAGCCCTCGGCGTCCCGCGCACGGCGAGCCGCTTCGATGCCGAGGCGATGAATGTCGGCTAAGTCCTGAGGCCGACCGGCCTTCTCCTTCATCGCAAGCAACTCGTCGAGCGGAACGAAGGGAACCGGAATCTCGGCGACCGCCTGCCAAACGGCCCGACCGTACACCTCGGTGAAGGCGAACGGCTCGCTCAAGAACAGGTCGATCCGCACGCTCGGGTGACGGTCACTGAAGACCTGAAAGACCACTGCACCCTTCTCTTCCACCCAACGCCGCCGCTCCTCGGCCTTCGCATAGTCGGCAAACGGAACCGGCACCAGGGGCTGGAAACCGAGCCGCGCCAGGGCGGCAACAGCCCGTTCGAGGTTCTCTGGTGCGAGATCGAAGACCAAATCCAGGTCCTTGGTGCCGCGCACGTAGCCGTGAGCCACGACCGCGAGCCCGCCCACGACCAGGAACCGCACCCCAGCTTCATGAAGCTCGCGGGCGATGGCCTTGATGCTCTCGATCTCCACAACCGGATGTTACGATAACCCTCGTGAAACCGGCCCCCGTCGACCCCTGGACCCAAGCGACCTTCGAGGCCGCGGAAGAAGCCATGCTTGCCGAGGGCGCGAGGTTGTCGCTCGAGGAGAAGCTGCTCTGGATTCAGGAGATCAACCGCTTCGCGGCGCTCTTGAAGCCGATGGCGGCGGCGCCGGAACCGGCGAAGCAGCGGTGACGCGGAAATCCACCATCTCAGCGCGCACTTTCCTTGCACGCCTGCTACCATTCTCGCCCTTCAATCCTCGGTTACCCGAAGCAGGAATCGCGAGAGCATGCGCAGGAACGTCGTTCTCATCGACTTCGAGAGTGTCCAGCCGGACACCTTGGAAGCCCTCCATCCCGACCACTTTGAAGTCTTTCTCTTCTGCGGCGCCAGCCAAACCAAGATCCCGTTCGACATCGCTGCCTCCTTGCAGAAGCTCGGTGCAAGAGCGCAGTACATCAAGATCGCAGGTGTCGGCCCCAACGCCCTGGACTTTCACATCGCCTACTACATCGGCCGGGTGGCAGCAGAAGACCCAAGTGCGTTCTTCCACATCGTGTCCTGCGACAAGGGGTTCGATCCCCTGATCCAGCACTTGAAGAGTCAGAAGGTGCTAGCCGGGCGCTGGCCGTCCATCCAAGAGATTCCGATCCTCAAGACCAGTTCCCTGAAGCACCCCGGGGAGCGAGCGGAGGCCTTTCTCGCAAAGCTCAAACTGCCCAAGACTCCAAGGCCCAAGACGGAGAAGGCCCTGAGCAACGCGATCAAGATGCACCTGCAACTAGGAAGCGACGAAGCGGAGGCCGCACAGATCTTGAAGGCGATCGTCGCGACCGGCTACCTTTCCATCGCGGAAGGCAAGATCGTCTACGCGCAGCCTGCCGGCTGACGCGTTCACACTCCGCGGGGCGGCGCTGGTGTTCTTACCAGGAGTCGAGCCGCAGGCCGTCCACGTGCTCGAAATGGCGGTCACCAGTTGCGAGGATCAAGCCGTGCCGAAGGGCGCAGGCGGCGATCCAGATGTCGTTCTCGGGAATCGGCCGGCCCTTGCTTCGCAGCAGGGCTTTGACCAGACCGTATCGGGCCGCGGTTTCCAGATCCAGAGGCACCACGGGGCAGACTTCCACCAAGCGATGGACCCGGCTTCGATTGGCTTCCGAATTTTGAGACTTCTCGGCTCCGAAGAGCAGTTCTCCGACAACCGTCACGGAGAGGAAGACTTCGAGGTCAGCCGTCCGGCGGCTGCGGAGATCGACTTGCTGGTTGAGCACTCGAATGGCGATGTTGTTGTCGAGTAGGTACCTACCATTCATAGCGGTCCACCCGCTCGCAACCCTCCTCGATCGCCGCCATCATCTCGCGCGCAGCTTCGTCGTCCAAGATGCCTGCAACCTGATCGAGATCCTCGATCGACGCGCCCTTCGGAAGAGACGGAACGAGCGAGCGGACCAACTCGGCGGCTCTCGTTTGCAGGGTCGGAGAGAGCTGGTCCAAGTCGTTCAAAATCTGTGCTTTGACGGCCGCCATCAACATGCTCGCTCGACCTCCTTCGCCGCTTGGGCAACGGCCATTATACGCCCCGCCCTCAACACGAAGGCCCCAGGTCGCCCCGGGGCCTTCCCTCCGGTAAGAACCGGAGTCTCAACGTCCGGCTTCACGCCGGGCGAGGTCAATCAGTGCGTCGAGCTGCCCACGGGGGCTTCGCCGCGGGCGATTCTCGCGGCATCCACGAGGTTGAAGGCTTCCCGGCGCTGTTTGGCGCGTTGGGCGTCTTCTTCGGGGTAGCTCGGGCGGTAACCGAGGCGGTTCTCGTCGACGGTGAAGGGGCGCATGAGGTCTTCCTTGCCCACGATCGTCTGGTTGCGGTCGAAGTAGGCCATGTCGGAGTTGTTCGACATGATGATGGCTTCTTCCGGGCAGGCGTCGACGCAGTAGCCGCAGAAGACGCAGCGCAGCATGTCGATCTCGTAGACCAGGGGGTACTTCTCGATGTTCTCGTCCGGGTGCTCGCCGGCTTCGATGTGGATGCACTCGGCCGGGCAGTTCGTGGCGCACAGGAAGCAGGCCACGCAGCGCACCGAGCCGTCCGGCCGGGTGGTCAGGATGTGGTGGCCGCGGTAGCGGTGGGAGTAGGCCCGCCGCTCTTCCGGGTAGCTGATCGTCAGATTCGGCCCGCGGCCCACCAGGTTCTTGAAGAAGTGCCGGATGGTGACGAACAGGCCCGAGATCAGTGGCAGGTACATCCGCTCCCCGAGGGTCGGCCGGTACGGCTCCACCGTCTTCGGGTGCGGCGAGGTGTATTCGAGCCCGACGACCGGGGCCGGGTTGTATTCGACGCTCATCGTTCGAGCTCTCCGGCGATGACGTTCAAGCCCCCGAGCGTGATGATCGAGTCGGACATGCTGCCGCCTTGGATCAGCCGAGGGAAGGTGGACATGAGCGGGAAACACGGCGGCCGCACCTTGATGCGGTAGGGCTTCGCCGAGCCGTCCGAGAGAATGTAGAAACCGACCTCGCCGTTGGCGCCTTCGACCATGTCGTAGCGCTCACCGGCCGGCACCTGGATGCCGTCCATGATCAGCTTGAAGTGGTAGATCATGGACTCCATCTGGTTGTAGCACTGGTCCTTCGGCGGCAGGGCCACGTGAGGATCGTTGACGATGAACGGGCCTTCCGGGATGCCGCGGTCGAGCAGCTGGCGGATGATCGCCAGGGACTGGTCGATCTCCATCATGCGGATGCGGAAGCGGTCGTAGATGTCGCCGCCGTGGAGCACCGGGACTTCCCAGTCGACCGTGTCGTAGAGGTCGTAGGGATTGGTCTTGCGGACGTCGAGGCCGACGCCCGAGGCGCGCAGGCACGGACCGCTCCAGCCCCAGTTGACCGCCTCTTCCCCGCTGATGGTGGCGACGCCGATGGCGCGCTTGTGCCAGATGGTGTTCTTGTCGATCAGCTTCTGGACGTCCGCCAGGGTGCGCGGAATCATCTCGAGCAACTTCCTGCAGCGCGCCTCGAAGTCCGGCGGCACGTCCGCGGCGAGACCGCCGATGCGACCGTAGGACACCGTCAGCCGCGCCCCGGCGCAGGACTCGATGAGGCCGTAGACCTCTTCGCGGACCTGGAAGAAGTACCAGAAGTTGGTCAGCGCACCGGCATCGACCAGCGTGGTGCCGTTGCACACGCAGTGGTCCATGATGCGGGAGAACTCGGACAGGATGGTGCGAATCCACACCGCCCGCGGCGGCGCCTCGATGCCGAGCATCTTCTCGACGGTGCGGCAGTAGGCGACGTTGTTGATGAACGAAGAGCAGTAGTTGAGCCGGTCGGTGTACGGGATCACCTGCTGCCAGTTGTGCGTCTCGCACATCTTCTCGAAGCAGCGGTGGAGGTACCCGATCTCGATGTCCGAGGCCACGATCGTCTCGCCGTCGAGCTCCGCGATCAGCCGGAAAGTTCCGTGCATTGCGGGGTGGGACGGGCCGATGTTGATCGTCATGCGCTCGAACATCTCGTCCACGGAGTTCGGCACTTCGAGCTTCGGCTTGTAGATGTCCTTCTCGGTCAGGATCCAGCGCTTCGTCGCGTCGTAGTCCTTGCGCAGCGGGTGGCCCTGAAAGGCCTCGTGGCACAGGATGCGCCGCAGGTTCGGGTGACCGTCGAAGCGGAAGCCGAACATATCGTAGGCCTCGCGCTCGAACCAGTCGACACCGCGCCAAACAGGGATCAACGACGGCAGCGTCGGATCGGCCTCGGGCAGCGGCACCTTGAGGCGCAGCCGGGCGTTCCGCGGAATCGAATAGAGGTGGTAGACGGCCTCGAAGCGCTCTTCCCGGTCCGGAAAGTCGACCCCGCAGAGGTCGAGCATCAAGTCGAACTGGGTGTCCTTGTGGTTACGCAGGTCGCGGGCGAGGTCCGCGAGCACGTCCCGGGAAACCACCCAGGTCTCCTGGTCGGCCCCTTCCTGGACGAGGATGCTGCCCGCCGGGTACTTGTCGAGGAGCGGCGAGCGCTCGGTTACGGTGGTGCTCACGCGCCACCCGCCTTCTTGGCTTTCGCCAGGCGCGCACGGTCCCGCACGACTTTTTCCTTGAGCTGGAGGATGCCGTAGATCAGGCCCTCCGGGTTCGGCGGGCAACCGGGGACGTAGACGTCCACCGGGATGATCTCGTCGATGCCCTGCATGACGTGGTACGCCCGGTAGAAGCCGCCGGAGCAGGCACAGGCGCCCATGGAGATGACCCACTTGGGGTCGGCCATCTGGTCGTAAATTTTTTTGAGGACGGGGCCCATCTTGTCGTTCACCGTGCCGGCGACGATCAGGACGTCACTCTGGCGGGGCGAGAAGCGCACCACCTCGGAGCCGAAGCGGGCCATGTCGTAATGGGACGATACCGTCGCCATGAACTCGATCGCGCAGCACGCGGTGCCGAACGGAAACGGCCAAAAAGAATGGCGTTGCGCCCAATCTTCGAGTTTGTCGAACGTTGTCGTGAGCCAGCTTTCACCGGTCGCCACCGACTCGGCCTTGCGGCTCGTCTCTTCCGCGGGCAGTACATTCAAGGCCATTGGATTCCTCCGCGCCGGGCATCTTACCAGCTTGTGCGGATCGTCACGAGCGGGAGGCTGGTCCTTACATCCCCGTGTTACACTGACCCCGTGTTACACGGACTCTCGGAGACGAAGCGATGGCCAACCTCACTCTAGCGATCCCCGATGAGACCCTGCGCCGGGCGCGGTTGAAGGCACTGGAGCAAGGGACCTCGGTAAATGCCCTGCTGAGAAAGCACCTGGAGATCTTCGCCCACACACAGTCGGCTCAGGAAGAGGCGCTGGACCGAATCCGCAGTCGGGCCGAACAAATCCGCGCTGGCAGCGGAGGGCGCCGCTGGACTCGAGACGAACTTCATGAACGATAAGCTCTTCATCGACACCAACGTCCTGGTCTACTACTTCGATAGCGACGAGCCGGCCAAACAGGCCCGCGCTCGGACGCTGCTCGACTCGCGGACCCGCGCGCGTTTCGTCCTCAGCACCCAGGTGCTCCAGGAGTTCTATGTCAGTGTCACCCGCAAACTGGCGCAGCCCTTGGCGCCCAGTGTCGCGTTCGACACCGTTCGCGACCTGATGGCGATGCAGATCGTACCGATCGATGGCCCCTTCATTCTCGAGAGCATCCAACTCGCCCAAAAGACGCAGCTTTCGCTGTGGGACGCCCTCGTCGTCCAAGCCGCGCTTACCGCGGGCTGCCCTCGGCTGCTCACCGAGGATCTCCAAGACGGCCAGAAGATCGGCAGCCTCGAGATCGAGAACCCGTTTCGCGGCCTCTGACAACCTCACACGCCCCCCCGCAGCGCCTCCCAGTACTCGCCACGCGCCGAAATCGAGTTGTGCCCCACGCCGGGCAGAACGACCCGCCGCGCAACGCCGGGGGCGAAGCGCGCGAAGAGCCGGTCGGAGCTGGCGCGAGGGATCACCTCGTCGCGCTCGGCCACGATCAGCAGCGTCGGCGCGGTCACCCGCGGCGCGTAACGGTCGGACTCGAACCGGTCGCGCATCAGCCAGGACACCGGGAAGAACGGGAACTGCTCGGCGCCGAGCTTGACCAAGCTGTCATAGGGAGTCACCAGCACCAGGCGTGTCACGGGGCGCTCGACCGCGAGCCGCACGGCGACCCCGCTGCCGAGGCTGCGGCCGATCACCGCGATCTCCGGGTGGTCTGCCCGCACGAGGTCGAACAATGCCGCGGCGTCGGCGTGAAGCGCCGCTTCCGAGGGTGAACCCGGCGTACCGTTGTAACCCCGGTAATGCAGGAGAAACAGCGCGTGATCGGGAAACGCTCGGGTCAGCTCCGGCAGGTTCCACGACACGTCCTCGCCGTTGCCGCCGAAGTAGAGCAACGCCTTCGGCCCCGGCACCCGCCGGACCGTCACCTGCAACTCGTCCCCGGCGGGCGTTCCGAGGCGAGTGAGCCCTTCCCCCACCGCGGGCGCCCCCTGCGGCGGCAGGTAGATCAGCGAGCGCTGGAAGACGAAGAGCAGACCGCAGGCGAGGCCGTAGAGAGTGAGGACGGTGCCGGCAAGGCCGAGCGCGACTCTGGACATCGCTACCTCACAACCGCACGAACACCCGCCGCCGTTCCAGCCACGCGGCGATCACCCACCAGATCAGGACGTAGCAAAGCGCCCAGGCCAGCGAAGCGAACGGCGCCGGCAGGGTCTCGCCGAAGAGCGCCGGGTACAGATGGCCTTTGAGCGACAGCGGCGCGCCGTCGGGGCCGGGCCACTTGATGGCGAAGAACGTCTTGGCCATGAGACTCGAGCCGACGAACGTCACCAGCGAGTTCTTGCCGAAGGTCTCGAAGGGCCGGGCCCAGGTCGTCCAGCCCTTCTGATCGACCAGCCAGACGGTGCCGGCCAGGAAAAGCAGGGCGAGGCCGCCGGTGGCGAGCACGTAACTCGAAGTCCAGAGGTTCTTGTTGATCGGGAACACCGTACCCCAGGCGATGCCCGCCGCGAGCAACACGGCTCCGGCAACACCGAGCCGGCCGAGCCGCACCGGACGGATTCGCAGGGCTTCGCACGCGGCGATCCCGAGGAGCGCCGTGACCAGCGCCGGCAAGGTCGAGAGCAGGCCCTCGGGATCTCCCGGCCCCGGGGCGTAGCGCCAGATGTGGCTTCCGAGCACCTGGTGGTCGAGCCACGCGGCGAGGTTGCCCTGGACGCCCAAGTCCCCAGCGCCGAAACCGGGCACTGGCACCAGGGCCAGGGCCGCCCAGTAGCCGAGCAGCAAGCCAGCGCCGAGCACCAGCCGCCCGCGCGGGCGCAGGTGCAGATACGCCAACGCCGCCAGCAGGTAGACCACGGCGATGCGCTGGAGCACCCCGGGAATCCGCGCCCGGGACCAGTCGACGGTGTAAAACGGGTACCAAGTCAGCAGCAGGCCGACCAGAAAGATCAACCCCGCGCGCCGGAAGATCTTGCCGTGCAGAGCCCGCCGCGCAGCTGGATCGCTCTGGGGATCACCCGGCCGTTCGCCCAGGGCCACGGCGATGGCCACTCCGACGATGAAGAGGAAAAACGGGAAGATCCAGTCTGTCGGCGTCCAGCCGTGCCACTCGGCATGGAGCAGCGGCCACCAGGTCTGCGCTTCGTTGCCGGCGTTGTTGACCAAGATCATGCCCGCGATGGTGGCGCCGCGGAAGACGTCCAGCGACCGCAGACGCTCGGCCGTCACGGCGAGCCCCACAAATCGCGGGCCACGGCCTCCCCAAGATCGGCCAAAAACGGTGCCGCTTGGTCGGCGTACTCGTAAACGTCGTCGTTCAAAACCCCGTCGGCATTGGTGTAGAGCGTGGCCGCGAGGAAAAACGACCGCCCGGTGCCCTCGTCTACGATCCAGGAGTTCTCCGTGGTGAACCCGTACGCCTGGCCGATCTTGTTGTAGATCCGCAGGCGCTCCGCCGGCACCACCCGGGCCACGCCGGGCAGGAAGAACTTGACGAAGTCGTCCGGGTGGTCCGCCGGGTCGTACACCGGATCTTTCGACTCCCGCGGCAGTTGACTCATGGCCTCGAGCACCACCGCGCGATCCGCGGGCGAGAGGTCGAAGGCCGGGCCACCGCCGCAATCGACCTCGGGCGCCACTACCTTACAGAGGCCGCGCTGGAGGTCGGCCAGGGAGATTCGGTTCTTGCCGGTCATGTCGAGGGGTTCGTCGAGGCGCCCGGCGTCGGTCATCTGCGCTGTGCCGACGAGCAACCCGGGAAGCGTGGGAATGGCCGGAAGGGGCTCGGAGGTCCGCTCGGGCAGTGTGAAGACACCGTCCGCGATCCGGAAGTCGATGCGCGGAAAGCGCCGGTTCTCCTCCGCCGAGCGCGGCTCGGCGAGGCGGTGGACGATGTGCGCGTCTCCCAACCCCACCCGGGCCAATGACGCCGCCAGCCGGTCCTGCCCCACCAGTTCGTACAGCTTGTTGAACGCCTCGTTGTCCGACACCAGGAACAGCTTGCGCAGCTCGTGGCGCACGGTGATGGTGCCGCCGTCGAGGTGGCTCGGGTCCGTCTCCTCCACCGTCTCGCCCGGAAACAGCGGGTGGTAGATCAGCGGCGTGTCGAGGTCGATCGGCCGGCCGGTCTCGGCACGTAACTCCGCCAAACGTTCGAGGGCGGCCACGGCGGCGAACATCTTGATCGAGCTGGCCGGGTAGAAGTACTCCTCGCCGAGGCGGAAACCCTCCTGCACGAGCACCTTGCGGCCGTCCCGCTCGGCCACGGTGCCGACCACGACCTGGAGCCGGAAGACCGGCGCATGGTCCGCCATGATCCGCAACATGGGCGTCCGGTCGAAGATCGCGTCCAGCGGATTCCTGTCGGCGCGACAGGAAACGAGCCCCAGGAGCAGCAGGCCGGCGCCGGCGCTTTTTTTCACGCGGTGACTCCCAGCCGCGGCAGCGTCCGCGGCAAGCGCTCGGTTTCGAGGAGCGCCGCGAGCGACTGGCGTTCGTTGATGACGGTCACCGTGTCGCCGTCCACCAGCACCTCGGCGGGCCGGCCGTGGTCGTTGTAGTTCGAGCACATGGACATGCCGTAAGCCCCGGCGGAGAACACCGCCACGAGCTCGCCCTGTTCGATGGGCGGCAGGGGCCGGGAGCGCGCCAGGAAGTCCCCGGTCTCACAAATCGGCCCCACGAGATCGCAGGGGGTCAGGTTCGGCAACCCCGGGTCCTCGGCAAACGTCGGCCGCGGGCCGTCCCAGGCCACCGGCCAGGCGAAGTGGAAGGCCCGGTAGAGCGCCGGGCGCAGCAGGGTGTGCATGCCCGCGTCGCCGATGACGAAGGTCTTGGCGCGGCCGTGTTTGACGTGCTGGACGCGCGAGAGCAACACCCCCGAGTTGGCGAGGATGGAGCGGCCCGGCTCGAGGCACACCTCGAGGCCCGCGGCCACGCGCGCGGCCAGAAGCGGCACGATGCGCTCGGCATAGGCCTCGAGAGGCGGTACTTCGCCGTCGCGGTAATCGACCGGCCAGCCACCGCCGAGATCGAGCACCGAGACGTGGTGGCCACGGGCGGCCAACTCGTCGATCAAGGTCGAGACGACCGCGATGGCCTCGGCATAGGGCTCGACGAGCGGGACCGGGGAGCCGATGTGCACGTGGAGGCCCACGAGCTCGACGCCCGGGGAGCCCGCGTAACGCTCGAAGAGCTCGACGATGCGGTCGGCGTCGATGCCGAATTTGTTTTCTTCCTTGCCGGTGGTGGTGTACTCGTGGGTGTGGGGGTCGACGTTCGGGTTGACCCGCACGGCCGCCCGCGCGCGCACACCGAGCTCGGCGCCAATCCGCGCGATCGAGCGCAGCTCGCTCTCACTTTCCACGTTCAAAAGGCCCACGGGTCCGCGGCCGGCCGGGTCCGCCATCCCGAAGCGTTCGGCGGCCTCGCGCATCGGGCTGAATCGGCCATCGAGCGCCGCACGGATTTCGGCGTCGCTCTTCCCCACCCCCGCGAACACCATGTCCGCCATCGGCGCCCCGGCCAACCAAGCGCGTTCGAGCTCCCCGCCCGAAACCACGTCCATGCCCGCGCCCAAGGAGCGCAGCAGGCGGCAAAGGTGCAAATTGGGGCTCGCCTTGACGGCGTAGCGCAGCCGCGCCCGGAGCGGCGAAAACGCCGCCTCGAGCCGCCGGTAAGCCGCCCGAATGGCCGTGGCCGAATAAACGTAGGTAGGAGTGCCGACCGCCGCGGCGATCTCGGGAACGGGAACCTCGTCGGCATGCAGAACGCCGCCGCGCCAGTCGAATGGGTGCATCGCGGGAGTATAGACGAGGGGGAAATCGTAAGATCTGCGCGTTTCTCGAAACCCATGAGGCAAGTGATGACGGAGAAAGTCAGCCCACGACTCGACATCGGCCGCCTGCCGATCCCCGGCAAGGTGTTCGTGGGCCGGCAGAAGGAGCTGAAGCGGCTGGATGACGCCTGGGCGGACGCCAGCACGCACGTGGTGACGCTGGTCGCCTTCGGCGGCGTGGGGAAAAGCGCGCTGGTGGCCCGCTGGCTGGGGCAAATGGCCGCGGACGGCTGGCGCGGGGCGAGGCGGGTGCTGGACTGGAGTTTCTACAGCCAGGGCTCGGAAGAGCGCGTGGCCTCAGCGGATGGGTTCATCGACTACGCGCTGCGGTTCTTCGGAGATGAAGACCCGACGAAGGGTTCCCCCCACGACAGAGGCCGGCGGCTGGCCGAGCTGGTGCGGAAAGAGAAGACGCTGTTGGTGTTGGACGGTGTCGAGCCGCTGCAGTACCCACCTGGCCGGCCGGAAGTGGCGGGGCGGTTGAAGGACCCGGGGCTGGCGGCGTTGCTCAAGGGGTTGGCGGCCGGGAATCCGGGGTTGTGTGTAGTGACAACGCGGGAGCGGGTGGCGGATTTGGCCGGCTGGGAGCAGACGGCGCCGCAGGTTGACCTGGAAAAGCTGGAGCCGGAAGCGGCGGTGGAGCTGCTGAAGGCTTTGGGGGTGGACGGTTCGGAAAAAGAGCTGGGGCAGGCGGTTGACGAGTTCCAGCGACATGCCCTTACGCTGACGCTTCTCGGAAGCTACCTGCGGCGGGCGCACAACGGGGATGTTCGAAAACGGAAGGAGATCAGTCTAAGAGAGGTGGCCGTCAAGGCCGGCGGCCATGCCGGCCGAGTGGTAGCAGCCTACTGCCGATGGCTCGGCGATGGCCCGGAGGTGGCGATTCTCCGGCTGCTGGGTTTCTTCGACCGACCTGCGGATGCGGCCTCGATCCAGGCCCTGCGGGCGACGCCGGTGATCAAAGGCCTTACCGAGGATCTGGTCGGCTTGTCGAAGGAAGACTGGCGGAGCGCAGTCACCACGTTGCGAGACCACGGGTTGGTGGCGGAAGCGGACCCGAGTGTGCCGGACACCCTGGACTGCCACCCGCTCGTCCGCTCGTACTTCGCGGAGGTGCTGGAGAGAAAGGAGCAGATCTGGGTAGAAGGAAACCTGCGGCTTTACCAGCACCTGTGCCAAGCGGCACCGGACTTACCCGAGACGCTGGAAGAAATGCAGCCGCTCTACGCTGCCATCCTCCACGGCTGCCGGGCGGGGCGGCAGCAAGAGCTGATGATTGGCGTGTACTGGCGGCGGATACTGCGGGGGAGTGAGCACTTCAGTTTGCGCAACCTAGGGACCTTCGGCTCGGATCTGACGGCGCTCGCGGGCTTCTTCGATCACCCCTGGTCCCAGCCCTCCACCCAGCTCACCGCGAACTGGCAGGCGTTCGTCCTGAACCAAGTCGCCGCCAACCTCCGCGCTCTGGGCCGCCTGGCGGAGGCGATCGAGCCAACGCAGGCGAGCTTGCAGGCAAGGCTCGGCCAGAAGATTTGGCAAGAAGGGGCGGCAGTCGCCAACAACCTTACCGAGCTAACCCTGGCCCTGGGGGACGTGCCGCGCGCCGTGGCCTTCGGCGAGAAGGGCGTCGAGCTCGCCGATCGGAGTGGCGATGCCTTTCGACGAATAGTCACCTGGACCACCTGGGCTGACGCCCGACACCAGGCGGGCCAGTGGCAGGAAAGCGCGGCAGCTTTCCACGGGGCCGAGGCGATACAGGCGGAGTGGCAACCGGAGTACCCCCGGCTCTACTCAGTCCGGGGCTTTCGGTATTGCGACCTGCTGCTGGGCCTTTCGGAGCCGGAGACCGGGGCCGGGCTGGATGGGCTCGCCGAGATTTGCTCCCGCCCGGAGCAGGCAGAGAGCCTCCGGCAGGTGTGCAGGGAGATGCTGGAGCGGGCGAGGCAAACGCTGGACTGGTTCGAGGACCAGTACCCACTTCTCGACATCGCTTTGAGCCACCTCACCCTGGGCCGTTCTGCCCTCTACCCAGCTCTTCTTGCCTGTCACAACGACCGCGCCGCCGGGCTGGCTCAAGCGGCTGATCACCTGAGCCTGGCCGTGGAAGGCTTGCGGCGGGCCGCCCAGGAGGACCACCTCCCCCGCGGCCTCCTGGCCCGCGCCGCCCTGCGGCGCTTCCTGCCCGACCACCCCGGCGCCGAGGCGGACTTGGCGGAAGCTTTGGAGATCGCCGAACGGGGCGGGATGCGGCTTTTTGAATGCGACGCCCATTTGGAGCTGGCGCGGTTGCGGCGGGACCAGGGGTTGATCGGGGAGGCGCGGCGGCATTGGGCTCGGGCTCGGGAGTTGGTGACGGCGACGGGTTATGGGCGGCGGGAGCGGGAGGTGGTTTGGCTCGAGAAGGAATTGCAGAAGGAGGCTCGCGTGAAGGACTTTTTCGTCAGTTTCAACAGCAAGGATCGGGCTTGGGCGGACTGGATCGCGTGGACGCTCGAGGAGGCGGGGTTTTCGGTGGTCTATCAGCCCTGGGACTTCCGGCCCGGGGCGAACTTCGTGCTCGAGATGCAGAAGGCGGCGAGCGAGGCGCGGAAGACGGTGATGGTGCTAAGTGACAACTACCTGCGCGCGGACTACACGCAGCCCGAGTGGGCCGCCGCGTTCGTGGACGACCCGCGGGGCGAGAAGCGCAAGCTGATCCCCCTGCGAGTGGCGCCGTGCTCGCCGACGGGGATGCTGAAGACGTTGATTTGGGAGGATTTGGTGGGTTTGACGCCGGACGCGGCCAAGGAGGCGGTGTTGGCAGCGGTACGCGCCGGGCGGGCAAAGCCTCCCGGGCCGCCGATGTTTCCCGGAGTCGCAGGAATCGCAGGGCGCAGGTCGAGGCCGGGGCCGCCCTATCCGGTGGCTCCGTTGCCGGTCGGCAACCCGAAAGCCCTCGCCCTCTGGAGTGAAAAGCTAGCCTTCCTCGAACAGCAGGAAGCCCTCGCGGTCGAAGCCAACCAGAAATTCGCCCTGCTGAAACAAATCGAGGAAGCCCGGCGGAAGGTCCGTGAGTACGGAGGATGAGACGGTGAGCACCGAACCGGATCCGAATCCGCTGGCCGTTTGGCAACAGCGCTTGGCGTTCTTGCAGGAGCAGGAGGCGGTCGTTTCCGACTCTGGCCAGCTCTTCAGCCTGCGCGTGCAGATCGCAGAAGCGGAGCGCAAGATCGCTGCGCTCTCGGGGGCCAAGCCGGCGCAGAACGGATCGGAGCCACGCATCGACCTCGGCCGCCTGCCCATCCCCGGCCCTCATTTCGTGGGCCGGCAGGCGGAGCTGGCCCAGCTGGATGCCGCGTGGGCGGACCCGGCGGAGCATGTCTTCACGCTGGTGGCGTTCGGCGGCGTGGGCAAGAGCGCGCTGGTGGCGCGGTGGTTGGATGGGATGGCGGCGGACGGCTGGCGGGGGGCGCGGCGGGTGCTGGATTGGTCGTTCTACAGCCAGGGGACGGAGAGCCGGAACGGCTCGGCGGATACGTTCATCGCCCACGGTCTGCGGTTTTTCGGCGACCCGGACCCGACCGCCGGCTCGCCGCACGACCGCGGGGCGAGGCTGGCGGGGCTCGTCCGGCAGGAACGGACGTTGTTGATTCTCGACGGCCTCGAGCCGCTCCAGCACGGCCCGGGCCGGCCGGAAGTGGCGGGGCGGCTGAAGGATCCGGGCGTGGCCGCGTTGCTGAAGGGCCTGGCGGCGGGAAATCCGGGATTGTGTGTGGTGACGACGCGGGAGCGCGTGGCGGACTTGGCGAATTGGAAGGTGACGGCGCCGCAGGTGGACCTGGAGACGCTGGAGCTGGAAGCGGCGGTGGAGCTGCTGGGGGTGCTGGGGGTGAAGGGCTCGAAGAATGAGCTGGGCAAGGCGGCCGAGGAGTTCCAGCGCCATGCCCTCACGCTGACGCTGCTCGGGAACTTCCTGCGGCGGGCGCATGGCGGGAACGTGCGGAAGCGGAAAGAGATCGACCTGGCGGAGGTCGACGAAAAGGCCGGCGGCCATGCGGGCCGGGTGATCGCGGCCTATTGCCGTTGGCTGGGCGATGGCCCGGAAGTGGCGATTCTCCGGCTGCTGGGCTTCTTCGACCGCCCGGCCAGTGCGGCCTCGCTGAAGGTGTTGCGGGCGAAGCCGGTGATTCCGGGCTTGACCGGGAAGCTGGTGGGCCTGGCGGAAGACGACTGGCGGAGCGCCGTCGCGACGTTACGCGAGCACGGCCTGCTGGCAGAAGCCGATCCAAGGGAGCCGGAGACGTTGGACGCGCATCCTCTGGTCCGGGTGTTTTTTGCCGCGGAGCTGGAGAAGAGAAAGAAAAAGAGCTGGGTAGAAGGGAATCTGCGGCTGTATCAGCACCTGTGCCAAGCGGCACCGGACTTGCCGGAGACGCTGGAGGAGCTGCAGCCCCTCTACTCCGCCATGCTCCACGGCTGCAGGGCGGGGCGGCAGCAGGAGGTGATGGACGAGGTCTTTTGGCGGCGGATTCGGCGTGGGGAGGAGGCTTTCAGCTGGAGGAAGCTCGGGGCCTTCGGCTCGGAGCTGACGGCGCTCGCGGGCTTCTTCGAGCGCTCCTGGTCCCAGCCCTCCGTTCAGCTCACCGCGGCGGCGCAGGCGTTCGTGCTGAACGAAGCCGCCTTCGTCCTGCGCGCTCTCGGCCGCCTGGCGGAGGCGGTCGAGCCGATGCAGGCGGGGCTGGAGGCCTACATCGTTCAGGAGTCTTGGGGCTTTGCCGCGGCAGTCGCCAGCAACCTCAACGGGCTGACCCTGACCCTGGGGCACGTGCCGCGTGCCGTGGCCTTCGGCGAGCAGAGCGTCGAGCTAGCCGACCGCAGCGGCGAGGACTTTTTTCAAATGGCATTCCGAACGACCTGGGCCGACGCCCAACACCAGGCGGGCCGCTGGAAGGAAAGCGCGGCGGCCTTCCGCGAGGCCGAGGCTCTGCAGGCGGAGGATCAGCCGGAGTACCCCCGGCTCTACTCGCTCCAGGGCTTTCGGTACTGCGACCTGCTGCTGAGCCAGGCGGAGCCGGGGACCGGGGCCGGGCTGGATGGCCTCGCCGAGTTGGGCTCCCGGACAGAGGAGGCGGAGAAGGTTCGGCAGGCTTGCGGCGAGGTGCTGGAGAGGGCGAGCCAAACGCTGAAGTGGGTCGAAGACTGGAACCAAGACCTTCTCTCCGGAGCCCTCGACCACCTCACCCTCGGCCGTTCTTCTCTCTACCCAGCTCTTCTTGCCTTTCCCAACGACCGCGCCGCCGACCTCGCCCAGGCCGCCACTCACCTGAACCAAGCCGTGGACGGCCTGCGGCGGGCCGCCACCGAGCACCACCTTCCCCGCGGCCTCCTGGCCCGCTCCGCCCTGCGGCGCTTCTTGCCGGACCACCCCGGTGCCGAGGCGGACTTGGCGGAGGCTTTGGAGATCGCGGAGCGGGGCGGGATGCGGTTGCACGAGTGCGACGCGCACCTCGAGTGGGCGCGGTTGCGGCGGGACCAGGGGGATCTCGCTGCCGCGCGGCGGCACCTGACGCGGGCGCGGGAGTTGGTGGACGAGACGGGGTACCGGCGGCGGGAGCGGGAGGTGGTTTGGTTGGCGGGGGTGTTGGGGACGGGGGCGTAGGTCGGGAGGGAGGCCGGGACGGGAGGAGGGGCGCAGCAAGCAGCGCCCCTACGGAATGTTGGTGATCATCGCCGAGAAATTGATGTTTCTTTCGTCCCGTCAGGGACGTTTTGACGTAGCGAGGGATTTTAATCCCTCGCGGAGGGGTGGGCGCACGGGCGATCCCTCGCAGCGGAATCCCTCGGCGGGGACCGTCGTGCGCACGGGCGGGGAATCCCTCGCGGGGCGCGCGGGGCACGCGCTGGGGCGTTGCGATCGAACCCGGGAGGGCGGCCACGGGGGGCCGCCCCTACGGATCGTTGACGTTAACCGCCGATAAATCGGCGTTTTTTCGTCCCGTCAGGGACGTTTGAATGTAGCGAGCGAATTCATTCGCTCGCGGTTGAATCCCTCGCGGCCCAATCCCTTGCGGGTATTCGTTGTCCCCTTCCCCTTAGTTCCAGCAGTTCGCGCTCTGGTCGTTGATGTGGACCCAGAAGCGCGTCGCGGGGTCGATGTTGCCGTAGGCCTGCCAGCCCCAGCCGCCGGCGCCGTCGTGGAATTCGGCCATGCGGTAGTTGGGGCCGAAGCGGGCGGCGCAGATCGCGTTGGCGTTGGCGAGGCTGCCGAGGGCGACGCCGGGGATTGGGGCGGTCAGGTGGACGAAGCCGCGGGCCCAGCCGTTCGAGAAGTTGGTGGTGACGCCCGGGTTGGGGGCGCCGTCGGCGTAGAGGCAGAGGATGGGCAGGGCCACGGCGCAGCTCGTGTCCCCTTGGTAGGCGTTGCAGCCGTTGCACGCCACCGTGTCGGTCGAAAACGTCGCGTCGTGCCCGACCTTGCCCCAAGTGAGGCCACTACGGACCTGCGCCTCGGCGGCGCCGGCCACGAGGCCGAGGGTGACGAGCAGAAGACTGAGACTCTTGATGTTCATGGTGATCTTTCCTCGTCAGTTCCAGCAGTTGGCCGGTTGGTTGTCGATGCGCACCCAGAAGCGGTCGCTTTGCAGGGCGGTGACGTTGCCGCGGGACGACCAGCCCCAGCCGCCGGTCGCATGGTGGAACGGCGCCATCACCCAACCCGGACCGAAGTCCGCGGCGCACAGGGCGTCGGCGTTGGCGGCGGAGAGCAGTTGGTTGCCGCGCACCGGGGTCGACAGGCCGACGTTGCCGCCGATCCAGCCGTCATAGAAGTTCACCGGCAGGCCCGGATTGGGGGAGCCGTCGGGGCGCAGGCAGAGGATCGGCCGAATTTCGGTGCACAGGGCGTCGCCCGTGTAGGGGTTGCAGTTGGCGCAATTGAACTTGTCCGTGCCGGTCGCGAAGTCGTGCCCGACCTTCGCCCAGGTCATTCCCCGGCGGGACGCCGAGGTGACCTCGATCGTGCGGCCGGTCTGCGAGTTCAGGATGCGGCCGTGGGCGTCGCGTAGGGCCGTCAGGACGAGATTCTGCGAGCCCGGGGCCGGCCAAGTCTTGTTGGCGGAGACCCAGAACCGGGGGTTGCCGGCGAGGCCGACGTTCGAGCCGTCGCCGTAGTTGAGGTCGTAGGTAACGTCCTCGCCGTAGGGCCAGCAGGGCCGCATCCGGGCGTCGTAGCGCTGGGACGTGCCGGCCGGGACCGGGGTGTTGCCGGCGAGCATCGGATCGAGGGCGGTCGAATGCTCGAGCAGATCCCAGAAGCCGATGTGACGGCGTTCGATGCCGCCGAGATCCCAGTTGCGCGGGTCCCACCACAACGCCTTGGCCTGGGCGGTGATCCGCAAGTCCCAATCGAGATCGAAGGTCAGCGCGTCGACCGTTTCGAAACGGCCGTCGCCGTCGGCGTCGCCGCAGTTGTTGCCGTAGTAGCCCCACAGGTCGCCGTGGAGCCGCGGGCGGACGCCGACCTGGGCGTAGGCCAGCCACTCACCGTAGAGATAAGCGCGCAACGCGACCTGCGCCCAGACCGTGGGCTGAATGCGCCCGGTGATCGCGGCGGTCCACTGCGGCGAGCCGTTGCCGCCGTTCTGAATGAACGTGTTGCCGCCCGAGCAGCCGTCGAACGTACAGGTGTAGTCGAAGCTGCCTTGCGCCGAGTAGTTGCTGCCGTAACCGATTTGGCCGCTGATGCTGGCGTTGAGATCGAGCCCGGCGGTGATCGGCAGGTTGACGCCGATGTGCACCGGCACGGGGCCGATCAAAAAGGTGAACGAGAACAGGTGCGGCTTGGCGATCGGCCACTCCCAGCTCTTGGAGTAGGCCACGGTGCCGGTCAACGTCGCGCCCGCCAAGGCCGAAAGCTGGCCGTAGGCGCGCACGTGATTGAACTTGACGCCGTAGGGAATGCACACGCCGAAGACGGCGTAGCGCTTCAACTCCACCACGATCTCGCCGGTAGCCGAACCGGTGGCGTTGCCGGTCAAGTCGAGACTGCCCGAAAAGCCGCCGCCGAAGTCCTGACTCCACAGGTTGAGCGGCTGAGCGAGATTGATCGTCTTGCTCTTGCGGACCTCTTTGTTCTTGCAGCGCCCGAACAGGCGACCCTGGGGGTCGGCGGCCTCGAGAGACGGCTCCCAGCCGCCTTCCTCCGGGTCCTCGGGTTCGGCGATCGACAACAGATACGGCGTCAAGTAACCCTGGCTCTCGGCCTGGGCCAACTCCTGGACGATCGTCTGGTCGAGAATGAAGGTGGTGGCTTCGCCCTTGGCGTCCCCGATGACGTTCTCGTAGAGCCCGCCCGTGAGCGGCAGGCCGCTGGCTCCGGCTTGGCCCTGGGCCAGGTAGAGCCTCTGGTTGAAGTACTGGCCGCCGTCGTCCTCGGCGTAGCCGCTGGTCTGGACCAGGCTCCAGCCTTCCCCTTGTTCGAGCACCACCGTGCCCTCGTCCACCGACGAGCCGGCCCACGCGGGCGCGCCGCCAAGCAATAGGCCGACGGCCCAAAGTCCCAAGAATCCGCGAGTTCGCATGTCGACTTCCTCCTATCGTCGGGCATCCGTGTGATGCCCGGCCACAACGCGGAAAGTCGGCCCAGATGGGATCAGGAGGGATCAGGAAAGCGGGGGCGGCTCGGGCGTGCTGACCACGCGCGCCCCGGGGCGGTAGAACAGGTAGGAGGAGATCCAGTTGACCACCACTTGCAGCTTGTTGCGGAAGCCGATGAGGAAGAGCAGGTGGACGACCAGCCAGGTGATCCACGCCGGGAAGCCGGAGAGCTTCATTCCTGCCAGGTGGGCCACGGCGGACTTCCTGCCGATGGTCGCCATGGAGCCTTTGTCGCGATAGACGAAGGCCCGGCCCGACGGCGCCGCGCCGGCCACCCGGGCGCTGATCTCCCGCGCCACGAAGGCGCCCATCTGCATGGCGGCCGGGGACACGCCCGGCACGCGCACGCCCCGCGGGTCCACCAGGCTCACCGCGTCGCCAACGGCGAAGGCCTCGGGATGGCCGGGCAAGCTCAGGTCCGGCAGGACTTCGAGCCGCCCCGCGCGGTCCAGCGGCACGCCGAGCCCCACCGTGGACGGCGCCGCACGCACCCCCGCGGCCCACAGGATGGTTTCAGCGAGCAGCTCGGTGCCGTCATCGAGCTGGACGCGCCCGGCCGTGATGTCGGCAACGCCGACGTTCGTGCGTACCTCGACGCCCAGGCTCGCGAGCTGGCGCTCCGCGGAGGCCGACAAGTCTTCCGGAAGGTGAGCGAGCAGCCGCGGCCCCTTCTCCACCAGCACGACCCGAGTCACCCCGAGCTCGACGCGCGTGAAGTCCCGCCGGGCGTGGCGAACGAGGTCCGCGATGGCCCCGGCGAGCTCGACGCCCGTGGGGCCGCCGCCGATCACCACCACGGTCAGCAGGCGCCGGACCTGGTCCGGGTCTTCACTCGATTCCGCGGCTTCGAGCGCCAGCAGCAGGTCCCGTCGAATCACCGCGGCGTCCTCGAGGGACTTCATGCCCCGAGCGTGGCGCGCCCATTCCGAGTGCCCAAAGTAGTCGTTGACGACCCCGAGACCGTAGACCAGGTAGTCGTAGGTCAGTGGCTCGGACCGCCCGGCGAGCCGGACCGTCCGCGATTTCAAGTCGACCGCTTCGACCTCCCCGAGCAGCACGCGGAGGTTCTTGCGACCGGAGAGGATCTGGCGGATCGGCTGGGCGATCTGCGGCGCCGCGAGGCCGGCGGTGGCGACTTGGTAAAGAAGTGGCTGGAACAGGTGGTGGTTCTGGCGGTCGACCAGCACGATGTCGTTGTGTTTCGCCCGGAGCGCCTTGACGAAGAACAACCCCCCGAAACCGCCGCCCAGAACGAGGATGCGGGCGCGGGGTGGGGTGGCCATGGCGAGGGCAGTCTAGCAGCGCGTGGTAGACACCACCCACCCGAGACGGCCGGGCCCCGAGTAAAGTTCTCCCGTGCGCTCCTTCCTCCGCTGGTCCCTGCGCCTCGCCCTCGGCGGCCTCGCCCTGCTCGCGCTCGTCGCCCTGTATCAATGGCTCACTTGGCCGGACGTCGCGGCGCTCGCGACGGAAAACCCAAAGTCCTCGGCGTTCATCGCGCGGTTCGAGCGGCAGTCGGGCAAGAAGGCGGTGAGGACGTGGGTGCCCTACGCGCGCATCTCGTCGAACTTGAAACGGGCGGTGGTCGTGGGGGAAGACATCAACTTCTTCTCCCACCAGGGTTTCGACGTCGCGGAGATGAAAAAGGCCTGGGCCGAGGCCAAGGAAGAAGGCCGCGCGCCGCGCGGTGCCTCGACGATCACCCAGCAGCTCGCCAAGAACCTGTGGTTGTCGCCCTCGCGCAACCCGTGGCGCAAGGTCAAGGAGGCGATGCTGACCCGCCAACTCGAAAAACACCTCGAAAAGCGCCGCATCCTCGAGATCTACCTGAACGTCGCCGAGTTCGGCACCGGCCTCTACGGCGCCGAGGCCGCCAGCCGCAAGTACTTCGGCAAACCCGCCGCCAACCTGACCGAGCTCGAAGCCGCCCAACTCGCCGCCAGCCTCCCCAACCCCGACGACTGGCACCCCGGCTCGACGCGCAAGGGTTATCAGCGGCGAGTGCGGATGCTCGTGGGCCGGATGGCGAAGGCGGGATGGGTGGGGCGGGAGGTGTGACGGGGGGTTTGTTATCCTCCGGCGATGTTCAAGATGTTCAAGGCAAGGGTCTATGTCGAAACCTCGATCCCAAGCTTCTACTTCACGACCCGCGAAGGTGCGGCCTCGCAGGCTCGACGCGCTTGGACGCGCCACTGGTGGGCGGAGGCTCAGGGCAGGTACGAATTGGTGACCAGTGAGGCGGTTTTGGCGGAACTCCGCGCTGGCTCCTACCCAAGCCGAGAAGAGGCGCTCGGACTTCTCGACGGCCTTCCGTTGGTCGAAATCACACCCTCTATCGCCGAAATCGTCGATGCCTACGTCCGTCACCGGCTGATGCCTTCCGACCCGGCTGGTGATGCACTGCACCTCGCCCTGGCCTCGTTCCATCGGTGCGATTTCTTGGCGACCTGGAACTGCCTCCACCTAGCCAATGCCAACAAGTTCGGGCATATTCGGAGAGTGAACGGAGTCCTGGGTTTGACAGTCCCCGTCTTGACAACTCCCCTGGAGCTCCTCGGAGGCAACGATGAACCAGCCCCTTGACACTCGGCTTTCCCAAATCGACGACGAAATCGCCGCGATCCGAGAGGCTCGGCACCAGATCTCCGAGCGATTCGACCATGATCCTTACCGGCTGGTAGCTCACCTGATGGACGAGCAAAAGAAGCATTCGGACCGCCTCGTTCGGGCTCCCGAGGAAGTTCTAGTCCTTTAGTGGTGTGACCGGCATTCGGTCGAGCGCCTCCGCCCAGTCCCCCAATCCTCGGCGTGCCAGATCGAGATCCTCTGTCTTCCCCGACTGCGCCAGCCGAGCCAGGTCCCAACGCTTCGGGTCCGGACGAGGGTGCAGGTGGGCTTCGATGACTCGCATGGGCCGAAGGCTAACATGCGGTCCCCATTCCGCTAAACTCCCTGCCCTCACCACCCAAGGAGACCTCCGCCCATGCGCGTGTACGCTTTCCCCGGCATTCTTTATGGCCCCGCGGTTTCGAACCCGGGAGCTTTGGCGGCTCAGCCTTACGACCAGATCGGTGACGCCTTGGCGGCGACGCTCCAGGCGCAGGACCCGCACCATTTCGCTTGGCTCTCGAAGCCGGTCCAGGGGGAGAGCCCCTCGATCTATGCCGAGGCGGATCGGGTGCATCAGGCTTGGCTCGCGTCCGGGGTACTCGCTCAGGATGCCGAACCGGCCCTTTATCCCTACGTGATCCGCCTGGCCGAGGGCGGCCGGCGGTTGGGGGTCATGGTGCTCGCGGGGCTCGAGCCGCCCGAAACCAAGGGCATCCGCCCCCATGAAGAGACCTTGGCGAAGCCCCTGGCGGACCGTCTGGCGCTGCTCGAAGCCATGGACGTCGACCTCGAGCCGGCGCTCTTGCTCTCGGAAGACGGCGGGGCGCTCGACCGGGAGATCGAGCGGGACATCGCGGGGGCCACGCCCGTGGTGACCTCGCGGGACGAGTTCGGCCACGACCACGATCTCTACCGCGTCACCGACCCGGCGCGCATCGCGGCCTACCAGACGGTGCTCGCCGGTCCGGCGGCCATCGCCGACGGCCATCATCGCTACAAAGTCGGGCTCCGCCACGCCGAGGCCCTGGGCGTCGTCGGCACGGACGTGCCGGCCGCGGCCAAACTCGCCGTCGTCACCAGCTTGTCTTCCCCCGCTCTCGCCATCCACCCGATCCACCGTGCCCTCACCTCCGCCGATCACCTCGAGAAGGCGGCGGCCCTGGCCGCGGAGCGCTACGAATCCACCGCCAACTCCGGCTGGGCATTCGCCGACGCCGTGGCGGCGGCACCGCAGCCCGCGATCGGCGTGTTCCGCGCGGGTGGCAAGCCGGAGATCTGGCGTTTGACTCCGGCCACGACCACCACCCACGCGCACCTGTCCGAAGGTGCGCGGGATCTGCCCGTGGCGCTCCTTCACGGCGTGCTCCTGCCGGCCATGGGCCACGGCCCGGAGACCGCCACGGACGGCACGGTGATCTACCGGTCGGACCCGGAAGTGCTGTGGGGAATGGTCGAGCGCGGTGAGGTCGGCGTCGGCATTTGGTTGCCGCCCATGGACCCAGCGCAGTTTGGTGCCGCCATCGCCCACGGCGATCTACTGCCGCCGAAGTCGACGCGGTTCTTGCCGAAGGTGTTGTCCGGGTTGGTGTGGGCGACCCACCGCTGAGGAAGATGGTCGGGGCGAGAGGATTTGAACCTCCGACCTCACGGTCCCGAACCGTGCGCTCTACCAGGCTGAGCTACGCCCCGATGGGTGGGTCCGGAACCTGGGTTCCGGCGGGAAGGCGGGAAGGATAGCGCCCCCGCGAACCGAGGTCAACCCGCTCGGGACTCGATCGCGACGAATTCGAAGGAGAACCATGAAGACCACCGTCGCCACCGTCTCGCTCCTGACTCTTCTCGCGGCCGCCTGCAAGCTTTCGGCGGCTCCCCCGGAAGCGGCCGCGGACTTCGCGATCGCCCAACACCTCGCGGCCGCGGCGCAGACCGAGGCCGCCGCGCAGGAGGCGGCCGAGCTCGTGCGCTCGCTGTCGCTCGTCGCCGGCCCGCGCCTGGCAGGCTCCGCGGGCGACGCCCGAGCCGTCGCCTGGGCCGAAGCCAAACTGCGCGAGCTGGGCTTCGAGAACGTGCGCTCCGAGCCGGTCACCGTGCCGCACTGGGAACGCGGGGTCGAATCCGGCGAGATCCTGGCGCCTTACCCGCAACCGCTGCACTTGACCGCCCTGGGCGGCAGCGTCGCCACGCCCCCGGGCGGCCTGGTGGCCGAGGTGCTGCGAGTGGCCTCGCTCGACGAGCTCCTGGCCCTGCCGGGGGACGCCGCGCGCGGCCGCATCGTGTTCGTCGACCGGGTGATGGAGCGCAAACGGGATGGCTCCGGCTACGGCCCGGTGGTGGCGGCGCGCGGGCGCGGCGCCTCCGAAGCGGCCAAACGGGGCGCCGTGGGGTTCGTGATGCGTTCCGCGGGCACCGGCAACCACCGGTTTCCCCACACCGGAGCCATGCGCTACGAAGAGGGCGTCCCCAAGATCCCCGCCGCGGCCTTGGCCGTGCCTGACGCCGACCTGCTGGCCGGCCAGATCGCCCTTGGTCAACCCGTCACGATGCGCCTGACCCTCGAGAGCCGCTGGCTGCCCGATGCGACGTCCGCCAACGTCATCGGGGAGATTCGGGGGCGCGAGCGGCCGGAGGAGATCGTGCTGCTCGGAGCCCACCTCGATTCCTGGGATCTCGGCACGGGCGCCATCGACGACGGCGCGGGCGTGGCCATCGTGATTTCCGCGGCGCGCCGGATCGCCGCCTTGCCGGAACGCCCGCGGCGAACCGTGCGGGTGGTGCTCTTCGCCAACGAAGAGTTCGGCCTCTCGGGTGGCCGCGAGTACGCCCGCACCCACGCCGCCGAACTCGATCGCCATGTGCTCGCCACCGAGGCGGATTTTGGGGACGGCAAAGTCTGGCGTTTCGCTTCCAAGGTGGCCCCCGAGGCGCTACCGAAGATGGACCGTCTCGCGAAACTGCTGGCCCCCCTTGGAATCGAGCCCGCCGGCAACACCGCCGACGGCGGCGCCGACTTGGGGCCGCTCACGGCAGGCCGCGTGCCCCTGGTGGACCTGTCGCAGGATGGCACGACCTACTTCGACTATCACCACACGGCAGACGACACCTTCGACAAGATCGACCCCGCGAGCCTCGCCCAAAACGTCGCTGCCTACGCCGTCACGGCCTGGTTCGCGGCGGAAGATCCGG
>JANRLG010000159.1:0-17062 GCA_033762835.1 Thermoanaerobaculia bacterium | reverse complement strand
CTCCGAGACTGGTTTATCCCTCTGGTCGTGAGTCACCGGAGCCGCCTATGATCCCCCGCAACACCATCCACCCCAACACTTACAGCACCCTCACCCCCTCCAGAGGACAGCGAGCAATGACTGGGTATCACCCACGGGCCTGCGGCCCGCGGGCGCTCCCCAGTCGCTCGGCCTTTTCGCCCTGCGGGCTCAAAGCCAAGGAGGCGCGGCGACGCCGCACGACCTGATGGCACGCACCTACACCGTGATCCTGCCCGTGCGTTTCACGCCGGACGAGGCCGCCGAGCTGGCTCGCAAGGCCAGCCTCATGCGGCTCCGGCGCGGGACCTTCCTGCGGCAGGCAGCTCTCGCGGCACCCTTCGCGAGCCGGATCGACCGCGAGCTCCTGCGCCGGCTCGGCCAGCTCGTGGTCGCGATCGACGAGCAACCCGAGCGCGCCGCGGAGCTCAACGAGGACCTTCGCCGTCTGCTCGAGGAGCTGCTGTGATTGGCAAAGCGCGGCGCGGCGAGAGCTTTCGCAAGCTCGGTCAGTACCTGCTGCGGGGCGGCGAGAGCCGCGACTCGGATCGCGTGGCGTGGACCTCGAGCCGCCACCTGCCGACTCCCTTCGCGCCTCAAGCCGTCGACTTCATGGAGAGCACGGCGCAGCAGTTCAAGGACGTCGACAAGCCCGTCTACCACCTCTCGTTGTCTCTTGCGCCCGGCGAGCATCTGACGCCCGAGCAGTGGCAACCGGTCATCGACAAGGTCCTCGGCGATCTCGGCCTGAAGGAGCACCAGGCCCTCATCGTCGCCCATCGCGACCGCGGCCACGAGCACGTCCACATCATGGTCAATCGCGTAAACGTCGCAACCGGGGAGCTGTGGTTTGGCCGGTTCGACTACGCGACCATCGAGCGCTCCCTGCGCTCGATCGAACGCGAGCTCGGCTTCCGCGAAGTGCCTGGTCACCACGGGCGACTCCCCGGCCAAGAGCCGCCCGACCGTTCCCAGGGTCTGACCTCCGGCGAACGCCGCCACCAGGACAAGACCGGCGAGGTGCCGTGGATCGAAACACTCCGCGCTGAGCTGGCGGGTGACTTTCGCGAGGCCACTTCGTGGACCGACCTTGCGGCGCGGTTGCGCGAGCGCGGTCTCGAGCTCCAAGCCAAGGGCCGGGGCCTGGTAGTGACCGACGGCGAACGCGAGGCCAAGGCCAGCCGCATCGCTCGGGACGCCTCCCGCGGTCATCTTGAGGAACGCTTCGGCCCTTTCCAGGAGTGGCGCCGCGAGCTGGCCCAGCTGGGTAGGGAGGTTGATGCCTTTCGACTCGCCGAAGCCCAGCGGCTCGCCCAGGGCGAAAACTGGCAACGCACCGTGAAGCTCGCCGAGAGGGCCGAGACCCGGGTGGCGGGTTACGACAAGCTGGTGGCCGAGCGCGAACGGCTCGAGGGTGAGCTGCGCTTGCGTCTCACTCGGGCCTACGGCAAGGACGGAGCCGGGCAGATCTTCCAGGAGGTCAGGACTCGAGGAGGCGAACGCCGTTCGCTTGGCGCGGACCCCGAGGTCGAGACCTACCGCCGCCTGACGCAGGAACCCGAACGCTTCGGCCGGCTGGCCGGTGCCGAGATCGCCGGCTTCGAGACGCCCGCTCGCCGGCAAGCCCGGGAGGACGCTCGCGCCGCCGGCCAGGCCTACCGCCAACTCCTCGCCACCGAAAGCGCCGAGCTTCGCGCCCGTGGCCCGGCCCAGAGTGCCCGCAAGCGTTCCCCGCGACTGCGCGCCCACGCCGTCAAGCTCGCCCACCGCGAGCCCACCAACGACGACGCACTTCGCTCCATCGGACGGATCGCCCTGCGGCTCGGCGAGCACCAGGCGGGCGCGCTGCTCGGTCTCGAAGTCGCCGCCGCCGGCCGACTGCTCCGCGCCTCGCTCGAAGGCCACCTGGCCGCCGCACTCAAGGGCAAAGCCAGGGCCTACCTGCTCGGCCCCGCCGCCCTGCCCGTCGAAATCCTCACCCGCGCCGTCCGGCTCTTTCGCGACAGCCGCGGCTTCGAAAGGGACTGACCGTCATGCAACGCACCACGCCCCGCACCCGCCCGGAAGCCGTCGCCGCGCCGACTCTCCACCTGGCCCGCGAGCGCGTTGCCTACCACCTTCGCACCGCCGACGGCTGGAGCGACCTCCAAGGCCGCCTCCAGCCCCTTGGCCTGGAAGTCGAACGCCGCGGTCAAAATCTCGTCCTCACGAACGGCGGCAAAGCCGAAACCAAACTCGCCGACATCGCCCGCGACACCTCCGCCCGCCAGCTCGAGCTCCGCCTCGGCGCCTTCGACGTCTGGCGCGGCCAAGTCACCGAATTCCAGGAGCGGCTCCGCGAAGCCACCGCCACCCAGCTCCAGATCCGCCAGCTCGACCACACCTGGCAACGGACCACCGGCCTCGCCGCTCGGCTCGAACAGCGGCTCCAAGTCCGCGACAGCACCCAACTCGAGCGCGCCCGCCTCGACGATCGCCTCGATGGCTTGCTCGCCAAGATCTACCGCCCGGCCGACCTCGACCACGCCCGCACCCGCCTCGCCGAACTCCGCCAAGACCTCGGCGACCACAGGGCCCTCGCTCTGCTCGAGCAACGCCCCACCGAGCTCGGCCGCCTCCGCGGCGCCAGCCTGCCGCTCGGAATCGAAACCCCCGCTCGAGTCCAGGCCCGACAAGCCCTCGACGAAAGCCGCCACGTCCTCGCCAAACTCGGCGAAAACCAGCTCTACGGCCGCACCCTCGACGCCCTCACCACCAGGACCCCCGACCGCATCGCCAAACTCCGCGACCGCGCCCACGAGATCGCCCACCACCGCTTCGACCTCACCACCCAGAAGGAGCTCGGCTTGGAGCGCATCGGCGAGCTGGCCAAGGTGCTCGGGCCGAAGGGGGTCGAAGCCGTGGCGGAGAAGGTGGCGCGGGGGTTGCCAGAGAAGGCGGCAGGGCGGGCAGCCGGCGCGGCGACCGGGAAGGTGGCTGGCGCCGAGCTGGTGGCGAAAGCGAGCACCGCCCTGTCGATCATCCAGGCCGCCATCGAACACGTGGAGCGGGCGGCGGGGCGGGAGCGGTGAAACCAGCACCGACAGCCGCGACAGGTCCTAGTTTTCGGCTTCGCGCGTTTCGAATGCGGGCCGGTCTCGCGAGACCAATTCGTAGTCGCCTGCGGCGATCACCCCATAGCCGAATCCGCACGCTGTCCAGTCACCCGACTGTTCGAGGCGGACTCGGTTCGGCAGAAAATGGAAGGTGAGCTTGCAGGTCCCGCCAAACTCGGTAGTCTCGAAGGACCAGAGGCCCCCGCTCAACGACAGGGTTCCGGCCAGCACTCCCGAGTTATAGCTGGGGGCACCCCGCGTTGCGTACAGCTCGAAAGCGGCTTGGCCTTCTCCGGGAATGACCCGTAGGTCGCCCAGGAACTCGCCTCCTCGGACCCTCTGCCAAGTCCCCAACTCGGGCGCGCCTTGCGTCTCGATCGTCGACGATGGGAGGTGCTCCTTGGGAGCGAGCCGAGGCGAAGTGCAAGCCGCCACGAAGGCGGCCCCGGCAAAGAGACTCAAGCCAAGTTTGGATCGCGTCACAAGGACCTCGACTCTAACCGTCCCGCCAGCTCCCGAAACACCCCCGCCTCCCGCCAGAGCTCCCGGTTGCCCACCACGTAGAGCCGCTCCTTGGCCCGGGTGACGGCCACATTCAGGAGGTTGGGCCTGCCGCCAGCCCAGTTGCGGGCGCCGGTTTGCTCGGAGGCAGGTGCGCCCAGCACCAGGATGACGGCCTCGGCTTCGCGGCCTTGGACGGTGTGGACGGTGCCGATGTGCGTCTTGGCCCAGTCGGCCGAGTCGCCGAGCCAGTCCTCGAGCTTCGCTTGGCGAACGAGCCGGCGCAGGTTGTCGGCCACGACGACGAAGGGCGTCACGAGGTAGAGGTCGCTCGGGGCTCCACTTCTGGCGAGTCGCCGGAGCAGTTCGAGGACGACCTCGCCTTCTTCGGGGCACCACTTCTCGGCGGCGGCGCCGCGGACATCGATCCAAGCCGAGGGGCCGAGGATGTCGCCGATCGCGGAGGCGCCCGGCCGCTTGGCCTGGACCATCAGGTGGTCGTAGGCGACGGCGTTGGCGATGCCGAACATGGGCTCGGAGCAGCGGCGGTGGACGAGGAGCGGCACCCCGACCGTGCGGCTGCCGTGGCGGCCGTGAAACTCGGCCATGAAGGGGGTGGCCGCGTCGGCCAGGGTCTGCACCGAGGCCACGGGCGCGTTGAAACGGTCGGGATCGACGCCGAAGTGCCGGCAGAGGGCGCTCGTGAGCCCGTCCGGCAGGGTGACGACCGGCTCGATCTGCACCGGGTCACCCACGACCACGGCGCGTTTCGCGCGGAACAGCGCCCCGACGGCCGCCTGGGGGACCGCTTGGCCGGCCTCGTCGACGAAGAGCCAGCCGAAGGTCTCGGCAGGCAGGTCGCCGAACATCCGTTCGACCGAGGCGAAGGTCGTCGAAACAAGGGGCACGACGAGGAAAAGCGAGCGCCAGAGCTCCGGAAGCAGTGCTTGCTGCTCGGCGGTGGGAAAGCCACGACCCCCGAAGGCATCCATGAGGAGCCCGAGGTTGTTCTTGAGTGGCTTCGCCGCGGCATCCAGGAACGCCCGATGAACCGCCATCGCCGCCACGAACACGTCGTCCCGGAGCCGCTGCTGCGCCTGATCGAGCCAGGGCACTGCGGTGTGGCGGGTGTTGTGGTCCAGGCGGAAGAACTCGTCGTCGACGAAGCCGGCACCGATCCGTCGGCGAAGACTCTCGACCGGTTCCTCGACCTCCTTCAGACTTTTCGCTGCCCGGTCTCGGGCATAGAGCCCCTGCTTGAGAGCCGCCTGCGTCGTCCGACGTCGGGCCTCGAGCTCCGGCTCGCGGCCCAGCTCCGCCACCAGCGCCTGGCGAGTGGCACCTCGCGCCGCGTCGACGGGCGCCCGGCCAACGCGCCATTCACGCGCCTTGCGGGTCCGAAAGAGGCGGGCGAGGAAGCCCGGGGCGAACCGGTCGATCTCCCCGAGCGTCCGTTCGACTGCGGCGATCTCCTCGCGAAGTTTCGCCAGCCTCTCGCCGTGGGCCGAGAGGTCGGTGAGAGCGCCCTCGTGGATTCCCTCGAGCTCCTGCCGCCGGCTTTCCGCCGCCTCCAGGTCCACCCGCAAAGTGGGCAACCGCTCGGCCTCGCGGCGAATCTCAGCTATCAGCGCGAGGCCGGCCCGCGAGCGGTCGAGCACGCGCGCGAAGGTCGTGCGCGCCAACTTCCAACGGACGAGCGCCGCGTCGAGGCCGGTGGGCGGGTTCTCCTCGGAGACGATTCGCGGCGGCCGAGCTTCGGTGACTTTGCCCGAAGGGTCCCGAACCTCGACACGTCTCGGATCTCCCGCGGCGGCTGAAAGGTAGGTGGCCAGTCCCACCTCTTCGTCCCACCAGAACGTCTGTCGGAAGGCGTAGCGGTTCGCCATGTTGCCGAGCACCGCGGCGACGAGGCCCCAGGTGTCGGTTTCGAGTAGCGCGTCGGAGAGTGCCTTCAGGTAGCGCAGTTCCGGGGCGTCGCCGGCGACTGCGTGGCGCGCAGGCAGGGCTTCGCTCACGTTCTCGACGGCCTTGTTGTTCGAAGAAGCGACCACGATCTCGAAGCCCGAAAGCCGCGGATCGATCCGGTAGAAGTGGAGCCATCCCTTACCCGCCTTGCGCTTCTGCCCCGCGTGGGTGAAGGCCGCGGCCGGCTCCTCGAAGCTCGCCATCACCTCGGCGCGGGCGGTCACGATGGCGGCGACGAGATCCCGCAGCAGCGTCGTCTTGCCCGTGCCGGGAGGGCCGTTCACGGCCAGGATGCCGTCGTTTCGGAGCTCCCGGAGTCCGAGGTTGACAGCCGCCTGTTGCAGCAGCACGAGCGAATGGCGGCCCGGCCCTGGCCAGCGCGCGGCGGGCATCTGCTCGGGGGCCACGGCCTCCGCAAGCACCTGGCCGCGTTCGAGAAGATTCTGGCGGTCCGTGCGCTCGGGGCCGAGGTAGCGGCGCAGGTTCGGTGGAGCGGCCTTCTTTTCGCAAAGCGCACGCGCTGCCTCGAGGTCGCCGAGGAAAAAGCTGTTGAGTAGCGGGACGTCCGGCGACTCCGGGTTCTTGAAGTACTGGTACTGGCGCAGCACGAACCGCGACGGGGTGACCAGCTCGGGGAGGAGGCCAAGCTCGTCCACCAGCCATTCCCAGGCAGCCCGGAGGGTCTGTCCGTCGAGAGGTTGGCGTTCTTCGACCTCGTCGTCTTCGTCCGCTCCGTCCAGCTCCCGCGGCCACGGTCCGCCCAGGAACTCCTCCAGTCGCTCGACCAGGTCCCGCTCAGTCTCGCGCCAACCGGAGAGCCCACGGAGGTCGCCCGCGAGCGCCCGCGGCAGCCCCCATCCAAAGCTCGACAGCGCCACGGCCGGCGAGTCGACCAGCCGCCCCTTGTCGTCCAACGTGACCACGGCCAGGATCGCTTCGCCGCGCCCCAAAGGCCGATCAGGGCGGGCATCGGTGAACCGTTCCAAGAGCAGCTCGAGCGCGGGGTCGTGCGCGATCGTCCCGAGCAGCACCTGGTAATAGAGCCGGTACTTTTCCCGAGGCTTCTCCCAACGCACCCACGGCGGCGAGTCGGGATCGAAAGCCACGATCCGAGCCTTGTCGCCACCGACGAGCTCCTCGGGCTTCCGGAAGCTCTGAGGTGACAGCACCTCGAGCGCCGTCCAAGCGTCCAGGATGGCCGCGGGTTCGTTCGAGATCGGCGGCACCGGCAGAGCCTCGACCACCGGCCGCGGTGGCTTGGCGGGTCGGGGCTGCGGCGGCGGTGGTGTCGGCCGGGCGATCGGGAGCGGGGCCGCGGCGGAGTTCTCAGCCACCGTCGGAGCTGGCGCCGGCTTCGGCTCCGACGGCGCCGCGTCCGCAGCCTGCCCCAAAAGCCCCTCGATCTCCGCCGCCAGCTCCCGAGCCCGCGCCGTCTTCCGGTGCGTCAGCTCGAAGAGCAAGGAGCGCAGAAACTCCCGATCCCCGCGCGCCCGAGCGTTCGCGAAGTACTCCTCGAGCTGCGGCATACGGGCCGCGAGCAGCGGGCGACTGGCCAAGACACTCATGTGGAAGACCGGCAGAGGCGCGAAAGGCGAAGAGCTTTCGCGCCTTCCGGGCGTGAGTGAGCGCGAGATTGCGACGACATGGAGCCGGATCGTGGCCGGGGGGCGGGGGTGGCGTCAAGGGGGAGCTCCTGCTCTGTGTCCTCCGTGTGATCCGTGGCCATCCGTGATTCAGACTCTCCGCCAGCCGAACGGCCCCCTTCGGTCTAGGCTCTTCGACTTTCACCCCACTCGCGGCTCTCTATCGACGCGGTCATGGGTCGAGAAAACTCACCCTCACGACCGTCTCCTTCGGAAACAGCCTGATCTGAAAGGAGAACCCGAGGTGAGCAACTTCTCCGTCTGGCTTCGGACTTGGTGGTTCCGACTCCTCCTTCTCGCGGTTGTCATCGTGGTCGGGTCCTACTTCCTTCTCGAGTGGCGCCAAGGGCACTGGGAGAACGAAGCGCTTGCGAAGGCCCTGACGCCGGTCATCGAGAAGAAAGATGGCGAAGCCTCCATGGTGGCCGCGGCGATTCTCGGTAACTACTTCGAGACACGAGCGAACGCGGCCACCTGGAGCGGAGTCTACTGGAGCTTCACCTTCCTTGCCGCCATCCTCGGGGCACTCGCGGGGCTGATCCTGAAGCTCGAGTCCTTCGAGCAGGAAAAGCGACGCCGGGACGTAGCGGCGTTTTTCTCCGTCACCGCGGCCCTCTTGATCACCATCTCGACCAGCGGAGACTTCCAGCGCAAGTGGCAATCCAACCGCTTGGCCGCGGCCGAACTGGAGGGCGCGGGTTACCAGCTGATCGAGCACCGCGGCGAGGACGCCCGTGCCTACTTGGAAAAGGTCCGGCGCATTCTGTTGCGGCGCCAACTGGCGGTGGTCGGTGCCGGCGAGACGAACGATGCCGAAGGCAAGAAGGCCACCGCTGACTCCTGAGCCGGCCGGAGCCCGGCAGGGCGAGCTCGCTCTCAAACTGGATGCGGGTCTCAAGCGTTCGAGGGCCAGCCATCCAGGGATTGAGGGGCCTCGTCCCCCACCCGCCCAACCACCGACAGCGATTCGCGGCCCGCGTCCCAATCGCAGACATGCCACCAGGTTCCAGAAACGCCCTCGGGAACGGTCGTCAGCACTCGCGAACCGCGGTACTCGAGCTCCACTTCGGCGTCGCTCCACTCGATTCCGCCGCCGGAGAAGGCGTGAACGAATACCTGGTAGATACCCGGGCAGAACCGGGTGAGGACGATCTCCTCGCGGCCCGGCGTTTGCCGGCCGTCCCGGTCGAGCGCGGCCCACGGTTCCCATGACTGCGAGCCGACCTGCGAGTAGTAGACGTGCGCGCTACGATGTTCTGACCGCAGGAACAGATGGAGATCTAGGTCCCGGGCTCCCTGCCAGCGGAGGATGATTCGCCGCAGCGGGGGATCAGGCCTGGGCTCATCAGCAGTCTTCACCGAGGTCGAAGGTACTTGGCGGCCGGGGCCAAGGACCCGCGGCGCGAGAGCCGTGCGAACGGCCTCACGGAACCGATTGGCACCGGTTTTTTCGCCCGGTCGAAAGTCACCGATCATTCGAAGCCGGTCCTGGAGATCGATCGGCGCCTCCCCGAGCCAGTGCTCCGGGATCGGGCCGTAGTTGACCAAGACGATAAGCGCCTCGGGCCGGCCGCGGGCGTAGTCGATCAGCGCCTGCAGGAAGTTCTTCTTCGAGGCGTGCCGGTACTGCTTGCACTCGACGACCAGGAAGGCCGAGCGTTTTCCGGTCACGGGATCACAAAGCAGCGTGAAGTCGGGCTGGATCTTCGTCTTCCGGTCCAGGCCCAGGGGACGGTGCTCGATCGGCGACCGTAGCTCGGCCCAGAGGTGAACGGCGGGTTCCAGCGTCGGCATCGTCGCGACATGGCTGCCACCGAAGGCGAAGCGCAGGACTCCGGCTTCGCTGTGCACCCGCCGCGGCAGCGGCTCGGTGGCCGCAAGAATCTGGGTAGAAACCCATGCCGAGTACAGCTCGTGACGCTGCTTCCACAGCGGCAGGTCGAGGTACGCCTGCCACTCGAGGACCCAGGTCTCGCGATTGACCGCAGTGACCGGCAGGGAATCGAAGAGCTCTTGAAGGCGAGCCTTCTTCTCGGCGATAGCCGAACCGCCCAAGCCGGTCCGTGCCTCGTGAGCCGTCGCCACCAGGCCGCTCGCCAGGGAGGCGGGCCCGAGGTCGGAGTCGAGCCCGCCGAGCACCTGGAGGGGCCACGCGGTCTCCTCATCTGCTCGCGCCTGGCCCCTTTCCTGTTTCCAGCTCTGGTGCCAGAGTTGGTTCAGCGTCCTGCGGTCGGGCGCCAGCCGAGCGCATTCGCCGACGACCGACTCCCAAAGCCGCCAACCACGCTGCAAGAGGCGGTCGAGGTCCGGATCACCCGTCGCGGAAAGGGCGACCCGGGTGACCGGCCACCGGCCTTCCTCCCGATACTCGCGACTCCAGCGCCGGAGATCGGCGGGCATCGAGCCTTCGTCGCACCGCCCGAGGATCTCCAGCAGGCCCCAGAGTTGATTGGTGGTCCACCGCGCTTCTTCGACCTCTCCGTGGCTTTTCGCCCACTGTGCCAGCCACTGGCGGAACTGCTCGAGGTCGAAGCCGAGATTGGCCTCGCGGCCGAAATCGAACTCGACCGCCAGGCCGTGGTCACTGTGCTGGGCGCCCGCTTCGACGAACAGATTCAGCAGATCCTGGAGCATGTGCCCGTAGGGCCGCATGCCCCGGAAGAAAGCTTCGAGGAACGTCTCTATGGGTACGGCCCGAGACCCGAGCTCGTGCCCGATGTCGCTCGACAGGCCGAGGTCCAGACCGTCGGGGGAGCGCAGGAAGTCGGCGAGGGGGCGGTCGTAGCCTTCGGGGTCGAAGCCGGCCGTGGTGGTCAGGTGACGCCAGGCAGCAGCGGATGTGGTGAGTGGGCGAGCCATGAGCCGCCACCTCTATCCCAAAGCGCACAGAAAGAGGACGGCGCTGACCACCGGAAAAACCACCTTGGCGATCCGAAGGGCGTAGGCGCTGCGATCGAGGCTGTGGGTGGAAGGCCAAGGATCATCGAGTCCGCACGGAGCCGCCGCATGCTCACATGCCCACCGAGCGAGATCCGCCTCGGCGTAGAAATGGCGCCGGCGGAGCATCTCGCTCAACACGAGCGCGCCGATGAGATTCACCAGCAAGCCAACAACCACGAGAATCACTGACCACTTCGCCCCTGGATTGTTGACAAGGTCCCCGACTTCTTGAAAGGCGGCCCAGTTCGCAGCCAGAAGTCCGAGCGAAAGTTGGAAACTGGAATCCGTGAGGTTCTTGGTCCAAGCTCGGTAGTCGCCTCGGATTTCTTCAAGAGCCTTTTGGGGTGTCTCGTGGGCTTTGACGAGGACAGGGTCCTCGGCCTTCGGAGCTGCGGGGCGTGGCGAGCGGGCCATCTAGCGGCCTGCTATCAGTGACCAGTTCCTGGGCCCGGCCTCGGACCCAAAGGGTTCCCGCGAGTACCAGGATCGATCGGTGGGCTTGGTGGCGGCGGCGGCGCGGGCCTTGGGTCGGCCATTTCTTCCTCCTGGGTCGACTTGACTGGACTAGTAGGTTCAATTATAGCCAGAGATGAGAATCACCGAATCTGCGAGCCGGCTCGGCGGGTCTCTCATGCCGCCCCCTCCGCTACAATCCCCGCAATCGCCTACCTTCTCGAAAGGCCGCATGCCGCGCATCTTCGAGCCGCGGAATCAGCTCGAAGAGCACCTCCCCGCGGCGGTAGTTCCGCCGAGCTGGGGCGCAATCTCGAGGCCCTCTTCCAAGGCTCCTCGGCCGCCGAGCTGGTGGCGGACGGCATCGTTTCGCGGGTGGTGATGCGGTACCCCGAGCGCCTGCGGGCGGATCGCCGCGCGCTCGCCGGTCTCCCTGTGACGACCGCCACGGGGGCGGTGATCCCGCTCGGAGAGGTGGCGACGCCGCGGTTCGACCTCGGGCCGGGCCTGGTCCGGCGCGAGAACGTCCAACGGGTGGCGCTGCTCTCCGCCAACGTCGCGGGGGCGGACTTGAGCGGCACCGTCGAGCGGGCACGGGCTGCCGTGGCGGCGGCCGTGACGGTGCCGACGGGCTACCGCATCGTCTTCGGTGGGCAGTTCGAGGAGGCTGCCCGCGGCGCCCGAAACCTCGGCTGGATCGCGCTCCTGGTGGTCGCGGCCATCTGGGGTTGCCTGTGGATCGCCTTTCGCAGCCACCGCCAGGTCGCGATCGTCTTGATCAACCTGCCGCTTGCTTTGGTCGGCGGCATCGGCGCGTTGTGGCTGTCGGGCGGCACCGTCAGCGTCGCCTCCCTGGTCGGCTTCGTCACCCTCTTCGGCATCGCGGCGCGCAACGGCGTCTTGCTCGTCTCCCACTACCGCCACCTGCTCACCGAAGGGGTCGGCCTCGCCGAGGTGATCCGCCGCGGGTCCCGGGAACGTGTGACTCCGGTCCTCCTGACCGCCTTGACCGCCGCCCTCGCCCTGGTGCCGCTGGCCCTCGCTGGACGTGAACCCGGCAACGAGATCCAGAGCCCCATGGCGGTCGTCATCCTGGGCGGCCTGCTGAGCTCGACGTTCCTGAATCTGCTGGTGGTGCCGGTGTTGTTCGAGCGCTGGGGGAGTGCAGGTCTTGCAGGTCGGTGATACGCTGCCGGGCGTGAAGTGGTCCGTCATCGTGTTGCTGGTCCTGGCAGCAGCCTTCGTGGGCAGCAGCGTGGTGGACGCCTGCCCGGACTCCGAGGGCGGAGATTGCCCGCCGGCTTGCCATTTGGCCTGTATCGACGGCTGCACGGTGGTGCCTCTCGAGATCAGCCTTCCAGCGTTGATGCCCCTGGGGCCGACGCCGGAGCGCCACCTCGAAACCGCTTTCGCGCTCTTGGATCTCGACTTCCCGCCCGAGACCTTCCCTCCCAAAGCCTGACCCCGCCTCGCTTCCGGCCTTCGCCGGAGTGCGGTGCCCGAACGGACTCGCGTGCGTGTGGCGCGCGGCGTTGCGGTCGTCGCCAGGGAACTTTTGCTCGGGAGGTTTCATGTTTCTGTATCCACTGACTGTGCTCGCCCTCGTGGCTCCGGCGACGACGTCGGCGCTCGATCTGAACCAAGTGCTCGCCGCCGCTCGGTCGTCCGAAACCCGGCTCGCCGCCGAGGCGGAGCTGGCCGCCGCGGCCCGGGAACTTTCGTTGTCGCGTGGCCGGCTGCTCGACGCACCGACTTTGACGGTCGAAACCGGCCCGCGGTTTTCTCCGAGTGGCGACGACTTCGACCTCGCCCTCGGGCTCGAGGCGCCCTTGGCGGCCGACCAGGCAGAACATCGAGCGGCCGTAGAAGCCCTCGCGGCCGCGCGGCACGATCTGCTGGCCGCGGCGGATCTTTCCGCTCGCTTGGACCTCGAGCTCGCTTACGTCGATGCCTGGGAGGCGGCCGAGGCGGTCGGCCTTGCCGAGCGCGAGGTGGAGACGGTCTCGGCGTGGCTCGCGGTGGTCGCCGCCCGCGTGGCGGCTGGCGCCGAGGCCGCCTACGAGACGACGCTCGTCGCCTCCGAGTTGCAGGCCAGTCGCTTGGCCCTCGTCGGAGCTCGGGAACGCCACCGGGTCACTTGGGCCGAGCTGGGAGCCTTGGCCGCGATCCCGGCGGAACCCCAGGGTCTCGTCGAACCCCAGGAACCCTTCTTCGCCGACTCCGAGCGCGGCGTCGAGACGTCCCTCTTCGCCCGGGCCATTCGGGCGGACGCGGCGCTCGAGCGTTCCCTGGCCACCCTCGCGGTGGCGCGAGCCGGCAGCCGCTGGTCCGTCCTGGGCTCGCTCGGCCGTGAAGGAGAAGAGGAAGCCGCCCGGGTCGGCCTCGGACTTCGGCTGCCCCTTTCCGGCCAGGTGCAAGCGCGCCAGGCGGCTCTCGCGGCAGAGGTCGCCGCGGCCGGGCGTTCCGCCGAGCTCGATCTCGCCCGCCTGGAAGCCCGGTGGGCGGGCGCGCGCGAACGCCTCGCCGGCGTCGGCCCCACTACCCTTCTCCCGTCGGCCGAAGTCGAGCGGGCGCTCGCCGCGCTGGACGCCCGCGTCTCGGCGGGCAAAGACCGCCCCTCCCAAGTCCTGCCCCTGCGGCGCCAACTGGTGAGCGCCCTGGCCACGGCCCTCACGGCTCGCGCCGCGCGTCTGCGGGCCAGCTTCGAAATCGCTGCTTTGACCCTGGAGGCCTCGCCATGACCTGGACCTGCCGACTTCTCGTTCTTTCTCTGTCACTCGGTTCGAGCCTGCTGGCCTGTAGGGAGGCGAAGGACGGACACGCCCACGACGACCATGGTGCAGCGGAGACCGCGGCCGACCACGACGATCATGCCGAGGATGCTACCGGGATGGAACCTGGACATTCGGAAGACGAACACGGGGAAGAAGCCGAGGTCCGTGTGCCCCTTGCGGGACTGCGGGGCCTGGCGTTTCAGCGGGTTGACGAGCCTCAGGAGGAAGGCGTCTGGGCACCCGCCGAGGCGGTCTCCGACTCCGCCGCGGTCGCCGTCGTCACGGCTCCGGCCGCGGGCATCGTTCGCACGCTCCTGGTGCGCCCGGGCGAAACCGTCCGCCGCGGCCAAGCCGTGGCCGAGCTCGCCAGTGCCGAGCTCGCGGACCTTGCGGCCCGCCATCGCTCGGCGTTGGCGGCCGAGGAGCAAGCCCGGCGGGAAGCGGACCGTGAGCGGCAACTCTTCGCGGCGAACGCCACCTCGCGTCGGGAGGTCGAAGCCGCCGAGGCCCAGCTCGCCGCTGCCACGTCCGAAAGCCAAGCGGCGCGACAATCGCTCGCCGCCCGTGGGGTTTCGACGGACGGATTCACGGGCACCCTGAGACTGACAGCGCCCGCTGCGGGCACGATCGAGCGCTGGGACATCAGCCTCGGGCAAGGAGTCGAGGCCGGAACGCCCTTGGCCACGATCCGCGACCGTGCGGCGACCCGCGTGCGGGTCGAGCTTTCGCCGCCCGGCCCCACGGTCTGGACCCTCGGCGCCACCACCGAGGTCCGGCGAGGGGACGGCACTCGCTGGCAAGCAAGAGTCGAAGGCCTGCCGGCCGGGCTCACGGTGGACACCCGCCGCTATCCCTACCTGTTGCAGCTGACAGCCGGCCCGTTCCCGTCCCCCGGCACGCCGCTCGAGGTGCGGGTGCCGCTCGCCCGCGGCATTGTGTTGCCCCAGGAAGCCCTCCAGATCATCGAAGGCGACTGGGGCGTGTTCGTCAAGGAAGGCACCGATGCGGTTTTCCGCAAGGTCCGTCGCGGCGCCGAGCTGGGCGGTGACGTGCTGGTACTCGAGGGTCTCGAGCCCGGCCTCGAGGTCGCCACGGCGGGTGCCTACCTGCTGCGGCCGTTGTGGATGAAGCGGATGGGTGGAGGTGAGCAGCATGCGCACTGACAAGCAGGCTCATGGCTCGCACATCGAAGAGCTCCCGGGTGGCCAGCCCTCGACGCTGTACCGCTGGTTCTCCTGGATCTTGCCGCGCCGCTCCGGGGTCGTCGGTCTGTCGCTCGTCTTCGGCCTCGTTGGCTTCCTGGTCTACGGCGAGCTGCGCCGCGATCTGTTCCCCGATCTCACTTTGCCGACCCTCCAACTGTTGATTCAAAGCCCCGGTCGGTCGGCGCCGGAGATCGAGTTGGCGGTAGCCCAGCCCATCGAGCAGGCCATGCTCGGGTTACCCGGGGTACGGAGGGTGACCTCGACGCTCCAGCCCGGCATTGCCCAGGTCGTCATCGCCTTCGACAGCGGCAGCGACCCGTGGCGGTCACGCCAGCTGGTCGGCGAGAAACTCGCAACCCTCGTCGGCAACTTTCCCGAGGGCACCGGTGCGCCGCTCGTGACGAGCGCGGCCGGCCGACTTCAGGAGATCCAGGAGCTGGTGCTCGAAGGCCCCGCGATCGACCCGATGACGTTGCGCGACCACGCCGTGCGGGTGCTCGTGCCGCGCCTGCAATCGGTGCCCGGCGTGGCGCGCATCGAGCTTCTGGGCGGCGCCGAGCGCACGGTCGAAGTCAGCCTGGTGCCCGAACGCCTGCGACTCGCCGGGGCTTCCCTCGCCCAGGTGCTCGAAGCTCTCGACGGCAGTGATCGAGACTCGGGAGCCGGCCTGCTGGAAGTGCGCGACAAGATGTGGCTGGTCAGCGTCTCGACTCTCGCGGGCGACAGCGAAGCCCTGCGGCGGCTTCCGGTGCACACCGCCCACGGCCTGGTCCAGCTCGGGGATCTCGCCGAGATTCGGGATACCCCTGGCTTCCGGCTCGGTCTGGCTCGGTTCGGGGGCTTCGAGGCGGTCTCGATGCGGGTCGTCAAACAGCCTGCGGCCGAAACGTTGGCGACCGCGCGGCGGGTCCGCGAGCTCCTTCCGGATCTGCAACGAACCTTGCCCGCGGGGATGACTCTCGGGCTGTTCTACGACCAGGGCGCGCTCGTGGACCACGCACTTTCGGGGGTCACGACGGCACTTCTGGCCGGCGCGGGGTTCGTGGCGCTGGTGCTGGTGATCCTGCTCGGGAGTTTGCGCGGCGCCGCCGTGGTGCTCGCCATCTTGCCGCTGTCGACCTTGGGCGCGGCGATTCCCCTGATGCTGCTCGGTCACGGCCTGAACGCCATGACGCTGGGTGGCCTCGCGATCGCGGTCGGCTTGCTCGTCGACGCCGGGGTGATCATGGTCGAGAACCTGGTTCATCGCCTCGAAACCCGACCGCGGGAGGCGGCAGACCCCGGCGAGCGGCGCACGGTCCTGGCCGCCGCGGCAGCGGAGGTGGCGGTCCCGATCGTGACCGCGGTGGCGGTGATTCTCGCAGTGTTCGTGCCGCTGCTCGCCCTGCCGGGAGTCGCGGGTCGGCTCTACGCCCCGCTCGCCGTGGCCGTGGCTTCCGCAATGACGATCAGCCTCGCCTTGTCCTTCACCTTGGTGCCGGCCCTCGTGGATCGTTTTCTGCCGCCCGGCACGTCTCTGGCCGAGCCCCGTTTCGTGACCTGGCTCAAGCGGCTGTATCGGCCGGGTCTCGATTGGGCCCTTCGCCACGGCGTTGCGGTCCAGCTCGTGGCGCTGGTGATCGCCGCCCCGGCCCTGTGGCTCGCCACCCGGCTGGGGACCGAGTTCCTGCCCGAGCTCGACGAAGGCGCCCTCATGGTGCAGACCCTGTTGCCGTCGGACGCGAGCGTCGCGGCGGTGGACGAGGCCAACGTCGCGTTCGAGACGGAAGTCGCCGGACTTCCCGGAGTCCGCTCGGTCTACCGGCGCACCGGTCGCGGGGAAATCACCGAGGACCCGATGCCCCACTCGATTTCGGATGTCCTGATCGTGCTCGAGTCGGGCACCGACCCGAAGACTGTGGCCGCCGAGCTCGAAGAAATGGGCGAGAAGGCCCCGTTCGGAGTGGAGGTCACGACCCCCATGGGCATGCGCATCGCCGAGGGCATCGGCGGCAGTCCGGCGGACATCGAAGTCGAGCTTTACGCCGCCGACCTCGATCCGCTGCGCCAGCGCGAGTCGGAGATTCGCCGTGAGTTGTCGGAAGTCCCCGGTGTAGTGTCGGTGACACCGGATTCGGGCTCGCCCCTGCCAGCCTGGAAGGTGGTGCCGGACGAGGATGCCCTGCGCCGGCTCGACGTGCCCCGGCCGCTCCTCGCCGAAACCGTGCGCGCGGCGCTCCAAGGGCTCGAGCTCGAGCCCCGTTTCGAGGGCGTGCAGCGCATCGCTCGCGTGGTGCGGTTCCCCAACGACGGCCGGTTGACCGGGGACTCCCTCTCTCGGCTGCCCCTGGTGGTCGAAGAAGGCCGGGTGATCGAGCTCGGCCAGGTGGCGCGGGTCGAGGAAGGCTCCTCACCGGGTCTCCTGCGGCGCAAGAACGCCCAACGGCGCCTCGGTTTCCGCATCCAGACCGCGGGGGATCTCGGGGGCA
>JANRLG010000158.1:0-6320 GCA_033762835.1 Thermoanaerobaculia bacterium | reverse complement strand
CACCCGCGTCAAATCCGCCGCAATCGTCTCCGTATCGAGACTGCCCGCGAACGGCGGATTGGCTAGCACCAGCGTGTACCGCTCGGCGTCCCCGTCGGCCGAGGACGCCAACGAATCGCGATACCGCACGTCCGGGTTCTCTACCCCGTGCAGCAGCAGATTCATGCTGCCGATCCGCAGCATCGTCGAGTCGAAATCGAAGCCGTGGAACATCCCCGCGTGGAAATGGTCCTTCGACTTCGGATCGATCAGCAGCCGCGGGTAACGTTCCCGCAGGAACTCGCCGGCCTCGACCAGAAAGCCCGCCGTGCCGAGCGCCGGATCACAAATCACGTCCGTGGGCGTCGGCGCCACCATTTCGACCATCAGCCGGATGACGTGCCGCGGCGTGCGGAACTGCCCGTTTTGGCCCGCCGAGGCGATCTTGCCGAGCATGTACTCGTAGAGATCACCCTTCGTGTCCCGCTGCCCAAGCGGCAGCTTCGCCACCAGGTCCACCACCTTCGCCAACAGAGCGGGCGTCGGAATCGTGAACCGCGCGTCCTTCATGTGCCGCCCGTAAGCCGAGCCTTCGGCCCCCAGCTTGCGCAGGAACGGGAACACATGGCCCTCGAACAGCGTGAACAGCTCCTCCGCGTTCGCCAGCTGCTTCAGGTGGGACCAGCGCAGCTCCTCGTAAGGCCGCCCGCCCTTGTCCGCCTCGCGGTCCAGCCCCTCCGGGAAAATCCGCCGCTCCATCGGCCGCTTCAACTCCCGCGCCTTCTGCTCCTCGAGCGTATGCAGCTCGTCCAGCCGGCGCAGGAAGAGGAGATACGTGATCTGCTCGATCACCTCGATCGGGTTCGAAATCCCCCCCGACCAAAACGAATCCCAGATCTTGTCGACCTGATTACGAATCTCACCCGTCAACAAAGGCCTACCCCCCGGTGGCTGGAAACGGGGGGTAGTTTAGCGTGGGGCAGCGACCGAGACCAGGCAACGACGCGAGGGCTGGAAAAGCTCGGGCGTGTCCGTCTAAGATTCTAGAAATCCAACTCTCCCGTGAACTCGAAGGAGCCTTATGCGCGAGCCTTCTGGGCCTCTTGCTGCTTTCAGCGCCGAAGAGCAGTTCACTATCGAGAAACACATCCAGGCCTTTGTCGCAGGCTCCGACAGGGTGCGGCATATACTGTTACTCTCCATTGTAGCGAGCATTCTAACGCTCGCGGCCTACAGAAGTTCATTCTCGGAAGGCTGGTTCTCGAGACGGGTAGGCCTTGCTCATCTAGCCGCCCAACACAAAGTTTGGGACGAACAGAGAGTCTCCAGGGTCTTTGCGAAATGCATCCTAAAGACGAACCTCTTTCGACCTGTGCCCACACCACAACTGCTCGAAGAACAAGCGGCGTCAGCAGATTTCCTTCGCGCCCGCCATTGGTATTGGCTCTCTGGTCACACTCGCGAAACTTTTCGCTACTTTGCCGACCACCTAGAAGAGTCTCGCGTCAACGAAGTTCAATTCGTCCGTATGCCATTCCTGGGAACCCAATTCGACATAAACGACCTTGGCTTCTTCTCAGCTGTCGGCCTCGCCATTATCGCCATATTGCTTTCCTACTCCATGGCGCGGCACTACGAAAACTTGATCTTCTGCTTGTGGATGACTCGCCGCCTTGCCGAGAGAGAAATGAGGCTGAGCGACTCATTGAGCAGAGCTAACTTCTTTTACCACATATTGGCAATGGGCCAGGTTTTTTCCAGGCCCCCGACCCTAGCCCGCTGGAAGGGGCTCGGCCTGCCTCTGAGCAGATTAGTTAGCATCGCTCTTTTCCTGGTGCCCGTAGGAGTCCAGGCCCTTGTATTGCGGCAAGACTTGAAGACGCGAGAGGTCGGCATGCTCTTCAGTCCGTGGAACACCACCTTTACCATGACAGTACACATCATCTTCTTCGGGGTTTTGGTTCTCTTCACTTGCATGACTCTCGGGTACGCCTTTGCCTCGGACACTCGATGGCGAGCAGCCTTCTTCGACATAAACCCCGCCTTTAAACTCCTCCGTAAACCTCCGATTGGATACTGGATCTTTCCCGATGCTTCTTCCAGATTTCGTTTTCGTCGCCTCAAAGAAGGACTTTGCCTTGTAGACGTAGACCGTGGTCTGGTCTGGAGAGACCTGCCGGGAGAGCCGGGCCACCTCTGGGGCATCCAGGCACTCTCAGCTCATGACAAGAGCAGAAACCTATCTCCACGCATTTTCGACCTCTTCCGACTACGTGACCTCGGCGTTTACCTTGTCTCCAGGTCAGACAAGAAAATTTCCATCGAAAGACTGCGCCATCCGCGACCACTAACGACTGCTGATGGAGGTCAGGAGCACTACGCCTGGATTGGTGAGCTTGTTAAGCATGAAGACCCAGACGATGCCGACACGCTATACGAAATCGAAGGTGACATCCTTATGATGCGAAGAGTTGGATTCTCCGAGGCCATGCCGATCGCCAAACTTAGAGCCAAAGGAGTCCTTTCTGCCAGGCGGAGATTCGAGGAACTGGCCGTCGTTGGAGATCGGATTGTGGTCGTTGACCGTGACCGCCGAGGGCTCTGGCTCGCCCCCGCAGCTCCGCCTTCTTCGGGGCCGGTGGTCCATGCGAATTTCTCAGAGCTCAGCTATAGCTGGCGCCCGGTCGCGGTAGCTCCTTCAAATGGCAAGGTAGTTGTGGCGCTCGTGCCGCGTCGGATTTGGCGGTGGATCTTTAAGCCCCTTGGTGGCCTCGTTCGCCTCCGGTACTTCAGCGTAGCCGAACTCGTAGCGCTAAGCGGACGGCCGAACGGCAGGGCGGAGGACTCGAGCGCCAAGAAGGACGCGGCTTAGCTCGGAGCATCGCCTGCACCCACCGCACAGCGACAGGGTGGTCTCATTCGGGCGGAGCCCTCCGCCAGCACGGAAACTGTCGGTTATCCGTCGACCGCACCGCAGCTCCGAGAGCTTCGATGTCGAAGCCAGGAAGCTCCTTCAGCCGGCCCGTGATCTCTATCTCCCCGGTCGCTCCGCCAGGGAAGGCGCAGCCCGTCTGCTCATGACCGAGGAGCTGCCACCAGAAGTCGGCGCCCCAGGGGCCGGTGTTGTTGGTCTCGATGATCACGGCCTCAAGCTCGGCTAGCGAAACCCGCTCTTCCCCGCCGTCCGGTCGCGTGCAGCGAACTTCGCCCTCCTCGATCCGAACGACATAGCCGGCTTCCCAGAGGAGACTCCGGCTCTCGCCCCAACCAAACCGGCTCAAGAAATCGCGGAGACGACCCACGAGGAGAGGCTACGCCAAGCGAAACGCGTTCGCCAGGGCTGCTTCAGCCGTTTGGCGTAGAGAGTAGCCACTTGCTGATTTCTTCGACCGAATGCGGCCCAACCAGGTGACCTCGCGCCACACCGTTCTCGATCAGCACGTAGATCGGACTACCGACCACTCTGTTGATGCCGGGGCACCAAGCCTCGGATTCGGTGAAGTCGTCGAAGAGTCGGGCGCCAAGCTTCAGACCAGAAGGCCACTTCTCGGCCTGGGAAACGAACGACTCCAAGGCGACTCGATCCGGCTGACTCCAAACGGCAACCAGCAGAACAAGCCAAAGACCCTCCCGTAGCTCTGGCTCGATCCGAGACGGTCTCATCGGAAAGGCAGAAACCTCTCTACCGCCAGCAGGCATACTCAGCTCGAATCCGGAGTTGCGAGCCTCGATCTTGAACGCCACCCTTGCTTCCTTTCCGAAGTTTCACGTGGGCTACTTTGCCTTCCGATCGGCACCAGATCCCACCTTGGGACGGCGTTCTGTCTACGATCCGCTAATTTCGGGCTGGGGGGCAAGTTATTGAGTCTTCACCGCTCCCGCTCCCCCGCCCGCTCCACGTACTCGACGGCCGCCTTTACGATCGACAAGGCTGCGCTGGTCTTGGCCACTAGACCGGCGCTGGCAACCTTCCCGGCTGCGGCGCCGGCTGCCCGGCCAGCCGCCGGGTCCGGCAACCCCCGCGCCACCTTCTCCGCCACCGCTTCGACACCCTTCGGCCCGAGGACCTTGGCCAGCTCGCCGATGCGCTCGAGGCCGAGCTCCTTCTGGGTCGTCAGATCGAAGCGGTGATGGGCGATCGTGTGGGCGTGGTCGCGGAGTTTGGTGAGGCGATCGGGGGTCCTGGTGGTGAGGGCATCGAGGGTGCGGCCGTAGAGCTGGTTTTCGCCGAGCTTGGCGAGGACGTGGCGGGTTTCGTCGAGGGCCTGGCGGGCTTGGACCCGGCCGGGGGTTTCGATGCCAAGGGGAAGGCTGGCGCCGCGGAGACGGCCGAGCTCGGTGGGCTGTTGCTCAAGCAGTGCGAGGGCGCGGTGGTCGCCGAGGTCCTGACGAAGCTCGGCGAGGCGGTTGCGGGCGTGGTCGAGGTCGGCGGGACGGTAGATCTTGGTGAGCAGGCCATCGAGGCGATCGTCGAGCCGGGCGCGCTCGAGTTGGGTGCTGTCTCGCACTTGGAGTCGCTGCTCGAGCCGGGCGGCGAGGCCGGTGGTGCGTTGCCAGGTGTGGTCGAGCTGGCGGATCTGGAGCTGGGTCGCGGTGGCTTCGCGGAGTCGCTCCTGGAATTCGGTGACTTGGCCGCGCCAGACGTCGAAGGCACCGAGGCGGAGCTCCAGCTGGCGGGCGGAGGTGTCGCGGGCGACGTCCGCGAGCCTGACCTCGGCCCTGCCGCCGTTCGTGAGGACGAGGTTTTGGCCGCGGCGGTCGACTTCCAAGCCGAGGGGTTGAAGGCGGGCTTGGAGGTCGCTCCAGCCGTCGGCCGTGCGCAGGTGGTACGCGACGCGCTCGCGATCCAAGTGCAGAGCCGGCGCGGCGGCGGCTTCCGGGCGGGAGCGGGGGGAGGTGCGTTGCATGGCGGTCAGTCCCTTTCGAAGCCGCGGCTGTCGCGGAAGAGCCGGACGGCGCGGGTGAGGATTTCGACGGGCAAGGCGGCAGGCCCGAGCAGGTAGGCCTTGGCCTTCCCCTTGAGGGCAGCGGCGAGGTGGCCTTCGAGGCTGGCGCGGAGCAGCCGGCTGGCGGCGGCGACTTCGTGGCCGAGCAGGGCACCCGCCTGGTGCTCGCCGAGCCGCAGGGCGATGTGGCCGATGGAGCGAAGTGCGTCGTCGTTGACGGGCTCGCGGTGGGCGAGCTTGACGGCGTGGGCGCGCAGTCGCGGGGAACGCTTGCGGGCGCTCTGGGCCGGTCCTCGCGCATGGATCTCGGCGCTTTCGGTGGCGAGGAGTTGGCGGTAGGCATGGCCGGCGGCGCGAGCGTCCTCCCGGGCTTGCCGGCGAGCGGGCGTCTCGAAGCCGGCGATCTCGGAGCCGGCCAGCCGACCGAAACGCTCGGGCTCCTGCGTCAGGCGGCGGTAGGTTTCGAGCTCAGGGTCAGCGCCAAGCGAACGGCGTTCGCCTCCTCGAGTCCTGATCTCCTGGAAGATCTGCTCGGCGCCGTCCTTGCCGTAGACCCGGGTGAGCCGAGAGCGGAGCTCGCCCTCGATCCGCTCGCGGTCAGCCACCAGCTTGTCGTAGCCCGCCACCCGGTTCTCGGCCTTCTCGGCAAGCTTCACGGTGCGTTGCCAGTTCTCGCCCTGGGCGAGTCGCTGGGCTTCGGCGAGCCGAAAAGCATCGACCTCCTTACCCAGTTCCCCCAGCTCGCGGCGCCATTCCTGGAAAGGGCCGAAGCGCTCCTCGAGATAACCCCGGGAGGCATCCCGAGCGATTCGGCTGGCCTTCGCCTCGCGCTCGCCGTCGGTGACCACTAGGCCCCGACCCTTGGCTTGGAGTTCGAGGCCGCGCTCGCGCAAGCGGGCCGCGAGGTCGGTCCAGGAGGTGGCTTCGCGAAAGTCACCCGCGAGCTCGGCGCGGAGCGTCTCGATCCAAGGGGTCTCCCCGGTCTTGTCCTGGTGCCGGCGTTCGCCCGAGGTGAGCCCCTGGGACCGGTCGGGCGGCTCCTGGCCCGGGAGTCGGCCGTGGTGCCCCGGGACTTCGCGGAAGCCGAGCTCGCGTTCGATCGAGCGGAGAGAGCGCTCGATGGTGGCGTAGTCGAAGCGGCCAAACCACAGCTCCCCGGTCGCGACGTTTACGCGATTGACCATGATGTGGACGTGCTCGTGGCCGCGGTCGCGATGGGCGACGATGAGGGCCTGGTGCTCCTTCAGGCCGAGATCGCCGAGGACCTTGTCGATGACCGGTTGCCACTGCTCGGGCGTGAGGTGCTCGCCGGGCGCAAGAGACAACGAGAGGTGGTAGACGGGCTTGTCGACGTCCTTGAACTGCTGCGCCGTGCTCTCCATGAAGTCGACGGCT
>JANRLG010000157.1:0-2133 GCA_033762835.1 Thermoanaerobaculia bacterium | reverse complement strand
CCCCCCGACCTCACGCCGATTGGCGAACGGCGTTCGCCTCCGGTTCACCCACCAGCACCCGAGCCAGCTCCCGGTAGTCCTCGGCACCCGTCGAGCTCGGGGCAAAGACGTGAATGGGCCTCTTGGCCGCCGCCGCCTCCGACAGCCGGACGTTTTCGCGGATGGTCACCACCGGCACGCCGGGCAAGGAGGCCGCGGCGAACTGGCGAATCCTCTCGGCCACTTCCATGGCGTGGCGAGTCCGGCGGTCGAGCCGGCAAACCACGATCGCCGCCGTTCGCAAGCTCGGATTCAGCCGCTTCTGGACCTTAGCGATCGTCATCGTCATGCGTGCGAGGGCCTCGGCGGCCATGAAGCGGGCTTCGACTGGGATGACCAGCTCGGTGGCCGCAGCGAAGGCGTTCTGGGTCAAAAAGCCCGGCGACGGTGGGCAGTCGAGGACCACGATGTCGAACCGCCCGGGCGGCAGCTCCTCGAGCGCCGTCGCGAGCAGTCTCTCTGCGCCGGGTTCACCGGCGAGGGACCGCGCCGCCACGGCCAGGTAGGGCGACGCGGGGAACACCTCGATGCCCGGTTCGTTGGCCGGTTGCAGGGTGTCGACGAGCGGCACCGAGCCCTCGAGCACGTGGAACGGCGCCTGGTTGGCCTCGGAGGCAAGCACCCCGAGCCAGCGCGTGGCGTTGGCCTGCGGGTCGAAATCGACGAACAGGACCTTCAGGCCCCGTTCGGCCAGCAGGGCGGCGAGGTTGACGGCGGTCGTCGTCTTGCCCGTCCCGCCCTTGTCGTTGGCGATAGCGATGACGCGCATCACGCCACCTCCTCGAGCCCGAGCTCGGCGGCGAGTGCGGTGAGCAGCGAGGGCTCGAACGAGCGAACGGTGGCGGCCACCGCCTCGGCGAACTGGACCTCGAGCTCTTCGAGCGGCAGGTCCGCGAGCTGGGCAAAGAGCTCGCCCGCGGGTTCGTCGCCGAGGGTGGCCTGGCGCTCGGCGAGAGCGAAGCGCAGGGCGAGCGGGTAGGAGTCACCGAGCGCTCGGGCGAGGGCCTCGGGGGCGCGTGGACCGCGGAGATCGGCGGACATGGAGGTCCGGCGCGACTCGGGAGGTGGGAGGTTGTGGGAACGAGCCTCTGGCGTCTCTGCGCCAGCCTGTTCCGCGGAGCCAGAACCCGAATGCAGATCCTCAGTCCGCGTCGCGACCGACCTCCGTGTCGGCCGATTTTCCCCCTGCGAAATCGCCTCGCCGGACTCGTCCCGCCCGCCCAGCAACTCCACCAACCCCCGCCGTTGCTCCGACTCCCCGAGCCCAGCCAAGCGCCGGGCCTCGGCCAGCCCCATCCGCCCGTCGGCGAACGCCGCGCGGGCCTCGGGCACCAGCTCGGTCAAAGCGATGCGCAGCTGCACCCAGCGCTGGCTCTTGCCCGCCTTCGTCGCGATCTGCTCCGTAGACAGCCCGTGCTCGTCCCGCAACCGCGCGAAAGCCTCGGCCTCCTCGAGCGGGTGAAGGTCCTGCCGTTGGAGGTTCTCGACGATCGCCCGCAGCAGCATGGTCGCGTCGTCGAGCTCGGCGGCCACCTGCGCCGGCACGCCGAAATCCGCCGGCAGATGGCCATCCGCCACGAGCTTGGACAGCGCCCGAAAGCGCCGCTCGCCCGCCACGACCTCGAGCCGCCGCGGATCACCCGGGGACCGGCGCAGCTCGAGGGGCTGCCGCAGGCCATCGGCTGCGATCGAGGCGGCGAGTTCCGAGATGCCTTCGGCGTCGAAGTGCTTCCGGGGATTCCGGTCCGAGGGCACGATCGCCGACAACGGCACCCGCCGCAGCTCGGGCTCGAACTCCCTACCCGGCTCTTGGGCGGGGGCGGCTTCGCCCGGCACCAGGCTCAGCGCCTCGAACGGGTCATGGGGCAACGTCGTCCGGGGCGGCCGGCGCCGCTCCCGGGTCGAGGGGGACGTGTTCATGTCGAGCTCCTTTCGTCGGCGGAGGCGTCGCCTCTTACTCCTAGGATGTCTACAGGTTCATAACTACAGGGAAGAACTACAGGAGGGGCGGGCAAGCGACTTGGAATCAGTGGTTTGCGAGGGGTTCGTGTCCCCAAGTATTCATGGGGCTGTCCCCAAATATTCATGGCCAGG
>JANRLG010000156.1:0-1790 GCA_033762835.1 Thermoanaerobaculia bacterium | reverse complement strand
TTCGACGAGATCGGCCGGCACATGACCGGGCTCGGTGGGCTCTCTCCCTCGGCGATTCTCGATCAAGGCATCTCGCTCTCGTTCGTGATGTGGCTGCTTTGGGACCCACTCACCGGCATTCTTGACCTGCCGGCGCAGCTGTTGTGGCGCGGCGTCGCGTCGTCGGTGCTTCTTCTCGGCTTCAGCCTGGTGGCCTTCCAGCTGGTCCGCATCCTGGTCGAGGTGGCCTTGGCCCTCTCCGGACTCGCTTTCTTCCTCGGCTTCTGGGGCAGCAAGCTCACGTACCCGCTCGCTGAGGGCTACCTGCGTTACCTCGTGAACCTCGGCGTCCGGATGTTCACCTGCTACCTGCTGATCGCCGTCGGCCAGAACTTCGGGAATCTATGGCTCGACCAGTTCGGCAACCTCAACGGCGGCGCGACCGGGAATCCCTGGGCGCTGGTGGCCATGCCCGTGGCCGGGGCCATATGGGGCGGGCTGGTGTTGATCCTCCCCGAGGTCGTCGCCCGGCGGATCGGTGATTCGTTCTCGCTCTCGTCCGCGAATCCGTTGCGCCATGGCTGAGACGAAACCTCTCGCGTTGTCCGCTCCCGTCGTACCTGGGTGGTCGGGTGGGAAACCAGGCGAAGCCGTTTGTGGTGGAGCGCCACCCGTTTCGGGGGACGACAACCCGTATCTCGCGGTGCGGGCGGACCGGACGAATGCCTACCTGGCCCTGCGGCGCGCGTTGCGGGTGGCGTGGGCCTTCGGCGCGGTGTTGCTGGCGCTCGACTTGGGCCTCGTGGTGGCCTATGTCCGCGCCGCGGAGTCGATCCGGGTCGTGCCCTACATCGTCCGCGTGGACGGCGCCGGGCAGACGCTGGGCGTCGAGCCGGCCGAAGTCGCCGCAGAGCCGGACCGGGCCATGGTCCAGCACGCCGTCCGGCTCTTCCTGCTGAATGCGCGCACGGTGACGTCCGACCGCGACGTGCAGCGGCGCCTGCTGACCGACGCCTACGCCTTCGCGGACGGCCGCGCGGTGGGCTACCTGAACGACTGGTTCTCGAAGCACCCGCCGTTTGCGCGCGCCGAGCGCGAAACCGTCACGCCACGGATCACTAGCTTCCTACGCCTCGGCGACGGCGAGACCTACCAAGTCCAGTGGGACGAAGAACGCCGCGGCCTCGCCGGCAACCGGACGACGGCCGAGAGCTGGCGTGCGCTGGTGACCGTGCGCGTCGAGCCGCCAGAAGCGATCGAAGACCGTTTGACCAACCCCCTCGGGATCAAGGTGGTGGACCTGGATTGGACACCGCTCGCCCCCGAGGACAACCCCTGACAAGGAGAACTGACCCATGCGAACGCCGTTCGTCTGCCTCACGCTGCTCCTGGGCCCCCCCTCCGCGGGCGCACTGGCGCCGGCCCTGTTCGATATCCCCGTGCCGCTCGAAACCCGAGCCATCGAGTCCGGCCAGCGGATCTACTCCGAGTCTGGCGAGCCGCCGATTCTGGCCTTGCCCACCGAGCGCTCGTTCCCATTTGGCCACGCCGTCCCGCGGCTCCAATGCGTGCCGTACCGGGCTTGCGTCGTAGCGCTCGAAGCGGGCGAGACGATCCTCGGCCGAGCCCTCGGCGACACCGCCCGCTGGCAGTGGGTCGAGCTCGTCGGCTCGGGCTCCCGGCCCTACGTCATGGTCAAGCCCAAGGAGTTCGACCTCCTGACCAACGCCGCGATCGTCACCGATCGCCGGTTGTACCGCGTCGAGCTCGTGGCGCCGGGCAAACCACGCGCGAGCCAAGAGGTGCCCTAC
>JANRLG010000155.1:0-20852 GCA_033762835.1 Thermoanaerobaculia bacterium | reverse complement strand
AACGCCAACAACATCCGCGAGCGCATCAGCCCGCGAGTGTTCCGGGCGGGATTGACTCTTCGCTACCGCTGACCTGCCGTAAAAAGACGTCCGGCCGGGGGTCCCCCGGCCGGACGGGCCTCCTTCAGAAGCGACGCCAGTACCCCAACATCACGACGTAGTCCGCGAACGCGGCGTCCCCATGGCGCCCGGGTACGGCCCGGTCGGGCACGCTGCGCGTACGGTTGCGATACAGGGCCACCGGCACCGCCAGCGAAATGCTGTGGGCACCCTTGGACCAACTGATGGCAGGCTCCACCGAGATCGCGTAGCCGGGGCGCCGGAAACCCTCGCTGCCCCCGGTCAAGTCCTCGACCGGCACACCTTCGAGCCGGCCGCCGAGGGTGACGCTCCAGCCCTTCCAATCGGTGGACGAGTAGCCCACGCCGACCCGGGCCAGGTACTGGTCCGCCACCGACATGAACTCCTCTCCCACATTGTTGCGGAAGGTCGCAACGCCGTTCTCCTCCTCGGGGTTCACCAGGTAACCCGCCGAGAGGTAGCCCACGAGACCGCTGTGGCCGAGGCGCCGCGAGCCCTGGAATTCGAGCAGGAAGCCGAAGCCGCCGTCGCCGGGCTGAATCGACTGATCGACGGTTTCGACCGAGTTGACGACTTGGCCACCGACGACCCGCTGGCGAGTGTCGACGACGTTGTTGTCGCCGGTCGGCAGTTTCAGGCCGAAGCCCAGGGAAATGTTGGCGTCCGGCGAAGCCTCCGGGTCACGCATTAGCCGGCGCGCCACGACGGTGACGTCTCCCATGCCGCGGGCCTGGGTCGTCGTGCGTCCGATGATCTCCCGGTTGGGACCACGCAGGGCGTTCGAGCGCTCGGCGATCAGGTACGGGATGCCGACGCTGAAGCTCCAGCGCGGGGTGGCGTTGTAACGGATGTTGGTTTCGAGCAGGTTGATCGTGTTGACGACCTCGCTACCTTCTTCCTGGCGCTCTTCCTGTTCCTCCGATCCGACGAAGTGCCGGCCGGACTTCTGGAAGCGCCAGGAGGTCGAGATCTGCCATTGGTCGGGGCCATCGTAAGTGTCTTGCACGCCGAGCACGGGCGTGTCCATCCTCGCGGCCACTCAGCCTTGCGCCCAGGCGTGCCTGGGAACAACCACCACGGCCAGGGCGAGCGCCGCGCAGGCGCCCCAAGAAACTTGTCGGTTCATCGCTAGCCTCTTTCTACGTTCCGTTGACGGGAGCTCCAGCGGTTGACGGTTCGCGGGAGCGGCGGACAAGAAAGCCTTTGCTCAAGGAAGTGCCCAAGCCGCCTCCGAAGGGGACAGTTCCAGACGCCGTGATCATCTGGACGGCCGGACGACGCCTCCAAAGACAGCAGGATGGGAAATCACCATCGAGGCAATCTCGCTCGATCGGTTGATGTCCCGAGAAGGAAGCAGCATGAAATTCAGCAGTTTGCGCCCGCTGGGCCGGCTCGTCGCGGGGACCGCGATGTGCCTGGCAGCGGTGCCCGCGTCGGCCTTGTGTACGGCGACCGCCCAAACCGGGCAATGTTGGGAGGGGAGTTTCATTTACAGTCCCCCCGTCCCTGTAGCGTCCAACCCCTATAAGGACCTGAAGATCCGGGTCGAGTTCTGTCAGGGCTCGGCCTGCGGGGCGGTTTACAACACGGCGAACCCCTCGACCCTAGCGTTCTGGGACGGGGGCAGCCAGATGAAGATGCGCTTCGCATTTCCAACTGCCGGAACTTGGTACTGGAAGGCCCGCTGCGAAGCTGGCTGCACCGCCAACCCCGTCGCCTTCGGTGGTCCCGTGACCATCAACGCCTACACCGGAACCAATGGCCTGTACTTGAACGGCCCCCTGACCGTTTCCTCCGCTGGCCGTTTCATCAAGCAGACAGTTCCTCTGCCGGCCGGTGGCGAACGCGCGCTCGTGTGGGTGGGCGACACGGCCTGGGCGGGTCCGCTCAACTCGACCGCGGCGCAGTGGACGAATTACCTGAACGACCGGGTTGCGAAGGGCTTCACGGTGATCCAGGTGTCCTTGCCCGTGGACTGGATGCAAACGGAAGGTCAGCAGCCCGCCTACGGCAGCCAGCTACCGTTCGTGAAGGCGCCCTGCTCGACTCCGACGGCAGAGGTGGTCGGCAATCCCATGCCGCGGGCCACTTCCTGTTGGAATCCGACCTTCTGGCAGACCTTCGATCAGAAGATCTTCGAGGCCAACGACAAAGGCCTGGTGGTGGTGATCGTAGGGCTCATGGAAGGCGTCATCCAGAATGCTGGGAACACCTTCTGTCCGCCGGACCTACCCGTTTCTCAAGCCTTCGCCCGCAACATCGCCGCCCGTTACGCAGGAAATCGAGTGATTCTCTCCCCCGGCTTCGATCGGCGACCGGACATCACGCCCTGTTCCAGCGCTGGCGATATCGTGACTCGAATCAACACCATCGGAAGCGAAATTGCGGCGGCCGTCCCGGGAACGGCGACGATTCCGGGCATTCTCGTCACCAACCACTGGGGCGGCCGGACTCAGCCCTACGACATCCTCTCCTTCCAGGATCAGGCCTGGCTCGATTTCCAGCTCTTCCAGAGCGGAGGGAACGCGGCCAGCGTCAGTCTGGCCAATATCTCCTGTCGCGCCCGCCAACTCGCGGCCTGCGTGTGGAACCGCACCTGTTCGTTCAGTTGCCCGCCGGTCGCCGACGGTGTTGTCAACACTCCGACCACGACCAAGCCCGGCATCAATGGCGAGTCGATCTACGACAACGGCGGCGCAGCTTCCACCACCAACAAGTACAACGCCCTGAACGCCCGCCGGACGGGTTACTTCAGCCTCTTCTCGGGCGCCATGGGCTACACCTACGGCGCCGACGGTCTCTACAACTGGGGTGTCCTCTCCCCCGCTCCTCCTTCGCCGAGCACCGGCTGGAGTCGCCGCTCGTCTCGGCACATGCAGTATCTGGCGGACGTACTCAAGACGAAGGTCGTCTTCCGCTCGTTGACCCCTGACCCCAGCCTGATCACGACGGCCCAGCCCGCTGACGAGAACAAGAAGCTCGTGCTCGCCCGCGGCGCCGCCGGAACCTACGTGGCGGCCTACCTGCCGGACAACCCGTCGATCTCGATCAACTTCGCGAGCTACCCAGCGCTCAAGGTCAACGGCCGCTGGATCAATCCCCGTACCGGAGCCGTGACCACGGCGACCGTGTCCCTCGCCGGCAACATCGCCACCTACAACCGGCCGACGCCGATCCCCGCCTGCCCCCCGGTCGGTGGCTCCGACCCCCTGGCCACCTGCAGCGGCGAGCCGACTTCGGACCCCTGCTACTGCACCGATGCGGCCGACGCCAATCGCGGTGAACGCGACTGGGTGCTCGTCGTGCCGTGACCTTCCCCCGGCGGGGCGGCCTCGTCCGCCCCGCCCTTCCCCCCGCCTCGAAAGGAGTTCCCATGTCTTCTCGGTTCCAGAGTCGGGCCGGCGGCTTCGCCGGTCTCCTCCTCACTGCCTCCCTGGCCTCGGCCCAGGGCATTCCTCCGACCCCGGGCGCCGTCTACAGCCCGTACATCGAAAAACCCAGCAACCCCAAGCACTACATCTTCACCCAGTACGCCGGCGGGGCACCGGAAGGGAGCTACTACTACGCCCTACCCACCAACTACGTGAGCCAGCAGCGGAACTACGTCGGGGAGTGCGTCCACTACAACGCCGCCCTGGGTAGGGATCTCGAGATCCAAGAAAACGTCGTGATGTACCGCGGCACCAACACCGTGGCGGCGCTCAACGCCGGCACGGATTTCACGGCGGTCCGTATCGCCGCGCCCTGTTTCGATGGGCGTTCGGGTGAGGTCTCCGAGCAAGCCAACATCACCGCCTCCTACGGCGGCGGCGACCTCAACTGGTCGGCGGCCAAGAACAAGTTCTACGTTCTGATGAACCGCACCCGCGGACGCATCATCACGGGGACCAACGGCCAGCCTGAGTTCACTTGCTGCAGTTGGGCCGCGGGGGACTTCACCGAGGTCTTCATCGGGGCCAAGGAAACCCTGGCGAGCGCGGCCAGCGCCCCCACCAGCCCGAGCACGCGGTGCCGCGGCCACATCGTACCGACCTCCGACCCGGAGTATTGCGCCAGCCAGGCCTTTGCCTGGAAGCTCGCGCCGCTGGTCAAGAAGTCGGTGATCGGGGGCGTCACCTACACCACGCTGACCCCCGTCGTCTCCGAAGTCAACGCCGCAACGGCGAGCCTGCCGATTTTCCAGAATCTGCCGGTAGGCTCCGTGTTGTTCGGTTTCATGCGCTTCGGAGTCGGTGCCTCGGGCGGCTTCCCGGATCGCATTGCCGCCGTGGCGATCACCGACTCGAGCACGACCACCCGGCCGACGGCCGCCGTCCTCTACTACAAGGTCGGCAGTGCCTGGGTCGCCGCCACCGGCGGCACGATGCCCAGCGTCCCCACCAACTTCGCCAGCTCCCTGCCGGGTATGTCGGTCCCAGGCGGCGACATCAACGACCTCGAGTGGGACCCGGTGCTCGCGAAATGGTTCCTCTATGGCACGCGAGGCGTCACCAACCCCACCACGGGCTGCAACGACGGAGCAGCGGCGACGGGCGGCGAGCTCGTCAAGGTCGACCTGCTCGCCTCTCCGCCCGCCCTGGCGGGGTTCTGGCCGTCGAAAAACGAGCTCGGCCGCCTGAGCGCCGACGCCTACTTCCTCGGCGGCCAGGAGTTCATCTTCTACAGCTCGACCGACAATCGCTGCGCCACGGACCCAACCTACCAAACGACCCGTGATTGGTTCGGCATGGAGGTCATCGTGCGCAACAAAGCCACGGGCGCGCCGAACTGACCGGCGTTCCGTCGTCCGCAAGCTCCAGTTCTTCCCCCGGCGTCACCGGGGGAAGGACGTCTGGCCGCCACGCGCTTCACCCTAGAGGCGCTTGCCCTCGAGGTTGAACACCGCCTCGCGCTCGAGCGCGGCGGCATCACCCTCGTACACGGTCTTGCCGTTCAACGTTACACTGACGGTGTCCGAGGCAATCAGCAAGTTCACCCTTCCATCGGCGCCCGTCACCAGGGACTCCGTGGTCTTCATGTCCGAAGTCCGGACCTGCTGTCCGGCGACCGGCGCGTTCTGCCCGTCGACGATCTTCACCAACACTACTCGGGTCATTTTCCGTCTCCTCTCGAATGTTTTGGACTGTTACCGCGACTCGTCGCAGCCTGCTGAAGTAGCTCGCCCTCACCGCTCCAAAGAGAGGGGAGTCGATGACTTCGATTGTATCTCGGAACGAGAAATCCGAGACTAAAACCGCCAAGCCATTGACTTAGAAGCGTTTGTCAGTCTCCCGAATGCTCCAGCCCTTCCCCGGGAGTCACCGGGGGCAGGGCCTTCTCCTCTCGCGCCGCGGCGCGCAGGGAGGCCACGACGGCGACGGTCAGGCAGAGGGCGATGACGCCCAAGGAGACCAAGCCAGGGATCTTGAAGAAGTCGACGAGACTCATCTTGATGCCCACGAAGACGAGGACGGCGGCGAGGCCGAGCTTCAAGTAGCGGAACTTCCCCATCACCCCGGCGAGCAGGAAGTAGAGCGAGCGCAGGCCGAGGATGGCGAAGACGTTCGACGTGTAGACGATGAACGGATCGCGGGTGACGGCGAAGAGGGCTGGGATCGAGTCGACGGCGAAGATGACGTCCGTGGTCTCGACCAGGATAAGGACCAGAAACAGCGGCGTCGCCACCCATTTTCCGCCTTGGCGGATGAAAAAGTTCTGGCCGTGGTACTCCGGGGTCACCGGGATCAACCGCTTGACCAGCTTGAGCACCGGGTTTTCCGCCGGGTCCATTTCCTTGTCGCTGAAGAAGGCCATCTTGAGCCCGGTCAGGACTAGGAAGCCACCGAAGACGTAGAGCACCCAGTGGAACTTCGCGAGCAGCGCAGCGCCCGCGAGAATGAAGAACGCCCGCAGCACGAGAGCACCCAAGACGCCCCAGAACAGCACCCGGTGCTGGTACAACTTGGGCACGGCGAAGTAGCTGAAGATCAGTGCGAAGACGAAGATGTTATCGACCGAGAGCGATTTTTCGATCAGGTACCCGGTGAAGAACTCGAGGGCCGGGGTGGGGCCGCGGAAGTAGTAGAGGCCGGCGTTGAAAACGAGCGCCAGGGCGACCCAGACGGCGCTCCAAGTAGCCGCCTCGCGCATCGAGACTTCGTGGGATTTGCGGTGGAAGACGCCGAGGTCGAGGGCGAGCATGGCCAACACGAAGGCGTTAAAGCCGATCCAGAGCCACAGGGAAGTTTCAGGCATGAGACCTATCTCCTTCGAAGATAGGCCGTGGAGGTGTGAGGAGCCCCACGGCACGGAAACGTGTCGTGGTGGTCTCGCCGTCGGTCCGAAGACCTAGCGGGAGACCGGGAGCCCGAGTCGTACTCGGACGCCGTCTTGACGATCCCCCGTCCCGGCCTGGTTGGCACGGGCAGCTACTCCCCACCGGGAAGTTGGCGGATTGAAGCGGAAAACGGGCGGCAAGTCAAGCCGGACCGCGTCGCCATGATCTCGCCACTTTCTCCCGCGACTTTTCCATCGAGCGTCCTCCGGTCGGCCACGGCCAGCGGCTCGAATCGTCGCGACCGTCCCGAACGCTTCCTGGAGGAGAATTCCGTGATCCAGAACGAGACCGAAACCGCGACTCCCTTGCGCACGCTGGCCCGCTCGACTCCGGTGAAGCTGCTGACCCTGGCGCTCGTCAACGTCATCCTGCTGATCCCCCTGTTCCGTGTGATGTTCCTGATCGACGAACGCTCGCTGCGCCAATCCGAGGCCGCCCGCGAGGTGAGCGCCACTTGGAGCGGCCCCCAGACTCTCGTGGGGCCGATTCTCGCGGTGCCCTATGTCGAAGAGGTGACACCCTCCGAACGGGCGACCCAGGCCGCGCTCAAGGCTGGGTTACCCCCGCCGGACGCCACCTACACCACCTGGGAGCTCTACCGGCTGCCCAAGGAACTGCGTTGGAAAGGTACGGTGGAGCCCCAAGTCCGCAGCCGGGGACTGTTCGAAGCCGTGGTCTACCAGGCCACCCTCGAGGCCCAGGGGACCTTCACGGCGCCGGATTGGGCCACCACCGACGCGACTCCCCACGGCCGGCAGCGTTATGACAAGGCCTACCTCGTGCTCAGCCTGTCCGAGTTGCGCGGCGTCGCTGAGCGCGTGACCCTGCGCTGGGCCGGGGTGTCCCACGACTTCCAACCGGGAACCAAACACATGCCGGCGCCGAGCCCAGGGCTTCACGTGCCGCTCGACCTCAGTGCCTGGCCGCCAGGGACCACGATTCCCTTCGAAATTCGCATCGTGCGCCGCGGCTCCCAGGAGCTGCGGTTCTTTCCCGGCGGCGAGGAGACCACCGTGGAGTTGAGCTCCCCCTGGCCGTCCCCGGGGTTCGTCGGCAGCTTCCTGCCGCAGGAGCGCAGACTCGGGGAGCAGGGCTTCGAAGCCCGCTGGGGACTGACCCATCTCGGCCGGGTCGTGCCGCAGCAATGGGTGGGCCGCGGCGGCGGAGACTTCACCACCGACAGCTTCGGGGTCCGCCTGGTGATCCCGGCGGATGCCTACCAGAAGGCCGAACGCTCGATCAAGTACGGCCTGCTGTTCATCTTCCTGACCACGTTGACGTTCTTCCTGGTCGAGCTGATCTCGCCGGTGCGCCTGTCGGCCATCCACTACCTGCTCGTGGGGCTCGCCCTGGTGCTGTTCTACCTGCTCTTACTCGCGCTGGGCGAACACTTGTCCTTCGGCCTGGCTTATCTCTTGGCCGCGGTGGCCTGCACCGGCTTGATCGCGGCCTACGCCCGCAGTCTGTTCGGGTCGGGTCCGTGGGCACTCGCCCTGCTGGCCGCCCTCGGCAGCCTCTACGGCTACCTGTACGGCCTCGTCCAGGCCGAGGACTTGTCACTCCTGATGGGTGCCATCGGCCTGTTCGTGATCCTCGCAACGGTCATGTTCCTGACCCGCAAGCTCGATTGGCGGAGCTTGCGGTTCGTGCCGTAAGCCGAGAGAGCGGACCACCGGAGAAGGAGCGCAGCCAGCTGCGCCCCTCGTTCCTCACTGCAGGCTGACGGCCTGGCGCAGGAACGACGTCTCGCCGCCGATTTCATCCCGCACGGCGACGGCCGAGAGGTACTCGCCGGCTTCGGCTTCGATGTCGATGACGAACTCGGCGGTGGCCTCGGCGCGGTGGGCTTCGAGACCTTCGTAACGCACCGGCACGGTCAGCTGTCGGGCGGGCAGCCAGCGGCCGGAAGCGTCGCGCAGAGACAGCACGAGGCGGACTTTGCCGGCCACCGCTTCGCCGTCGCGCACCAGGGTGAGCTTCTCGAGCGGAATCGTCACCGCCGCGCGGGCGGCGCGGGGGGCCTCGGTCCGCGGCGCCACGGCGAGCCCGACGTTCAGCGGGTTGGTCTCGTCACCGAGCAGCAACGTTGCCACCAGGCTGCCCTCGAGCCGTTCCTGGGCCGGGGCGTCACGGAAGCGGGGCCGGTACCGCACGCCGAAGCTGTGGCCTTCGACCTTGATGCCGATGTCGTGGATCTCGCCGTCGGCGTTGAACGGGTAGGGGAAACCGATCAGGTAGTAGGACTCCATGTCCCGGCTCACATCGGCCATGGGCTTCGCCAGCTCGTTGGCGTTCAGCAGCGCCTTGCCGCCGGTCTCCTTGGCAAGCAGGAACAGCCCCGCCTGGCGATTGCTGCGGCTGAAGTGGTCGAGATCGAAGGACGGCTTGAACAGTGAGTCGGTAGTGTCCATGTCGACGGAGGTCTCGAGGCCCATGGCCTCGACGGTGTACAGCGTCACGCCCGCGGCCGTGGCGGCCTTGGTGAACCGGCGGTAGCGATTGGTGCGGTCGAGGCTGGTGGTCGCGGCCGAGACGGTGCTCGCCCCGGCGCGCTCGGGACACAACTCGGTCACGTACTGGAGCGCCTCGAAGCCGGGCTGGATCTCGAGGGTGTCCGCCGCGTACAACAGTGTCTTGCGCCCCGGAAGACCTTGGAGAAAACGGGTGATCTCGTCGAGTCCGGCGATCGACTGCTCGACCCGGCCCAAGACGGTGCCCGCGTAGTCCTTGGCCAGGCCGAGGAGCGACGCGAACGAGCGCTCGCAGTCACCCCCGAACAGGCGATGGGTGTCGGCGATCTCGGTGAAGATCCGCTTGCCGCCCCGCAGCGCCGTGGCCTGGGCGCTGGCGCTGTCGCGCGCGAGTTCCGCAGCGATGGCGGCGCGCACGGCGGCCTTGTCAGTGGTCAGCACTTGGAGGATGCGCGGCGTCGGGTCTTGGCTCGCCACCAGGATCTTCAAATCCGCCGGCAAGGGGCCGGAGAGAAAGGCGTCCAACCCGGCCCCGAGCCGCTTGACGGCCGAAGGGCGCAGGTTGCCGCGGTCGAGGTAGATCGCGAGCCAGTCCTGGATCTCGAGCGGTGCCGGCGCATCCGGCTCGGCTTTGCGCGGCTCCGGAGTGACCCGCTCGAAATGGGCGAGCTCGACCGCCTGACCATCGACGAAAACCGCGAAATCCGACTTCTCGAGATCCGTCACCGGCCGGCCCTTCTTGTCGTCCACCCGCACCTCGACGGTGACCAGCTGAACGGTGATGTCGGAGCCGAAGGTGGCCGTCGGGGCGGGCGTGTCCTGCGCCGAGGACGGGACGGCCAGAGCCAAGAACCAGATCAGAAAGGGGAATCGAGCCATCGGCCACCTCCGCAGAAAATTTCGATCTCAGCGTAGCAAAAACAGGGCCACTCCTCGCGGGTTATCTCTGGACGCGGTTTTCTACGCAGACCACAACAAGCCCCCAGGGGCCACTGAGGTCACCGAGTCGAGGAGGACTCATGCGCAAAGGAACGCTGCTGCTCGCACTCTTGTTGCTGGTACTCGCAGGATCGCTGCCCGCGCCCACCGCGATCGCCCAGCCTGGCGTCAACTGCCTGCAGCCCGTGGGTGAGCCCCGGGAGGTCGGCGACCAGGTTTGCTGGGACATCAAGAACGTCTGTGATCGTGCCGTGGGTGTGAAGTGGACCGTCGGCACGCACAACTTCGGCGTGGGAGGCGCTCGAAACTCCCCGGATCAGGGCGGCTCCATCGCCATCGCCCCCGGTGCCACGCACACGTTCTGCGCCAAGAAGCCGACGGTTCCAGGGAAATACTGCTTCCGCTTCCACATCGACAACGTCGACCGCACCAAACCCTTCGACTGGCAGCTGCGTTGGCTGAACAACATCCAAGTCGCCATGGTCAAAGGCGGCTCGTCGACCGGCCAGCTCGACATCGGCGGCAACCGCGAGTTGCTGGCGGACCTGGTGCTGGCGGACGAATCCCCGGCGGCTCCCGGCTGGAGCTTCGAGCTCGGTGCCAGCTTCCTCGCGGCCGGGCAGCTGCCGGCTCTGGTGGAATACACGATCAAAGCGCCGGACTTCGCGGCGGAGGGCGACGAAGCCGTGTTCGTGGTGGCGGCCTACGACGCCGAGACCGGTGAGCGTGTGGGGGATGCCACGATTCGCGCCCTGATCGCTTCTTCGGACCAGGATTTCGTCGTGGCAGCCGACGCCGCCACCTCGGGGGCCACGTTCGATGCGGCAGCCGCCCCGTCGCCGGTGCCGGTACCGCGGGAGTCGCAACCCCAGCCGCAGCTGAGCTGGGAAGAAGAGTACGTCGAGGAGGGGGCGAACCGACCCATCGTCGGTAACACCGTACTCTTCGTCACCAATGGGGCGATCGAGCGGGAGACCGCTTCGGCCCGGTTCCGAGTCGTCCTGGACATTCTCGGACCCGAGGGGACGATCCGCCTCGGCGAGAGCCGACCCCGTCCGGGGCACCCGGGGATCTTCAGCGCCGGTTGGGACACCTCGGGCTTGCCGGCGGGCCGGTATCTGATCCGGGCGACGATGTTCGACGGCAACGGAGGCCGGGGAGTCGAGGAGCGCTGGGTGCAGGTGACCAAGGCGCCGGTGGCGGTCGTCTCGGGCTTCCTGCTCGACAAGTTCGTGACCATCGACGGCTCGGAGTCCTATGACCCGGACGGCGGCATCGCGGAGTATCTGTGGACCTTCGGTGACGGCTCGGTACAAACCGGCAAGACGATCTCCTTCGACCTGCCGGACGGGCTGACCTCGGTGCCCGTCGATCTGACCGTGACCGACACCGACGGCAACGAAACCACCACTTACTGTCTCGCCGACGCCGACGCCCAGGAGGTGACCTGTGAGGCGCGCAGCTGCGGCTGCGAATCGATGGATGTCAATTCCGATCCAGCCTCGGCTCCCTGGGCACCGATTCCGGCGCACCCGCGCGGCACGACGCACAACCGCTTAGGGCCGATCAACGAGGTTCCCCAGCCCTTGCCGGCTTCAGGCGTCTTCGAGGTCCAGATGGCGTTCCAGGTCGAAGCCAAGCTCAAGCCCGGCAGCGACCCCACTCTTTGTGATTATTACCAGTGGGACAAGGGCACCTACAGCTCGCCCAACGGCCCAGTGGACTTCCCCAACCATGACGGTACCCCAGGCACTTTCCCCTACGGCGGTACCTCGTACACCGACGACACGCCGTTCCCTTCGAACGTCGATGCTCAGGGCGGTGCTTCGCCCTCGATCCGGTGGTTCGACAATCCTGGCCTCACGATGGGTACGGGGGCGATTCGGGGCAGCGGTGCCGGCGGCATCACCTGGGACTCGGCCTACATCGTGATGGTCACCGGCCCCGAGGGCACCTGCCAGTGCAGCTTCGAGGTCCACTTCAAGATGTCGTCGGCGGGCGCGGCCACCTCGGGACCCGAGCTGACGAAAAAGGTCTGCACCCCCTGAAGCATCGTTGGAAGGGCCGGTCGGCAGGGAAGCGACCGGCCCTTCGGCGAGTTGGTCGGGGATCAGGGAAAGCCGATCACGAGGCCCGTTTCGTCGAGATCCAGCAGCACGTTGACGGTACCGGCGTCGCTCCAGGCGGCATCGTCTCGGGGGGCACCCACGGCCAGGTCGTCTGCTCCGTCGCCGTCGAAGTCTCCGGCCGCCAGGGCGTAGCCGAACTCGTTGCCACCCGTGGCGACGCCTCCGACGTTGGTCGAGTTCTGAGACCACAGGCGATTGCCCACGTCGGTCAGTCCGCCGCTCGACCCCAGGAGCAGATGAACGACACCGGCCAGCGTATTGCTGCTGCCGGCGACCAAGCCTTCGCCTCGAGCGGAGACGGCCAGGTCGTCGCGACCGTCGCCGTTGAAGTCGCCCGTGGCGAGCGCGTGGCCGAAGCGGTCGTTGCTTTCGGCGCTGTCGAGCACGGAGCCCGCATCCTGCGACCAGGTCTGCATTCCCGCCGTGGTGAGCCCACTCGACGAACCGCGGAAGACGTGCAAAAAACCCGCGCCCGCGAACGACCCGAGAGTTTCTCCGGGAGAGCTCACGGCGAGGTCGTCGAAGCCATCGGAGTTCCAGTCTCCGCCCACGAGATGGGCGCCGAACACGTCGCCAGGCTCAGCGACGCCGGGAACTCCCGCCGAGTCCTGCCACCACTCCTGGCGGAGCGTCAAGTCCGGGCCGTGGAACAGCGCGATCTTGCCGCGAGAGCCCTCGAAGACCGGCGCGCCGACGGCAAGGTCGTCGAAACCGTCCCCGTTCCAGTCCCCCACCGCCAGGGCACGGCCGAACTGCAGGGTCTGGAAGAGTCCGAGATCGAGCCACGTGCCGTTCGCGCTGACCCCTTGACCCAGCCTCCCCTTGAAGACCTGCACGGCGCCGGTGGACTGTCCCCACAGGTCGAAGCCCTCGAAGGGAGCCCCGACCACGAGATCGTCGATGCCATCGGCATCGAAGTCTCCGGCCGCCAGAGTCTCTCCGAAGTTGTCATAGTCCTGCGGGGAGCCGAGGAGAACCGGCCCGCTCTGGTGGAAGCGCTGGCACCGGGTGTTGGTCAGGCCGCTGCCGGCCTCGCCGAAGAGGATCTGGACCAAGCCGGCGTTGAGCTCGCCCGCGACGCCTTCCCAGGGCGAACCGATGGCGAGATCGTCGACGGAGTCGCCATCGAAGTCCCCCACGGCCAGGGAGGTTCCGAAGCGGTCGTGGCTTTCGTTCGGCTCACCGCAGATCAGCCCCTGGTACCAGTACTGGCCGAGTGGGTAGAGGGCCGTTCCCGACCGGCCGTAGAGCACGTGCACGGCGCCGCCCCAAAGACTCGGACCGAGCCGCGCCAAGGGCACCCCGATGGCCAGGTCGGCGATGCCGTCGGCGTTGAAATCGCCCGTCGCGAGGGCTTCTCCGAAAAGCTCCGACGAGGAGGCGTCGTCCCACACGCCGGGCACGTTCTCGTGCCAGTACTGGACGCGGGGGCCGAGCTTCTGCGCCGGCGCCAGCGTGGGAATGAGGAAAGCCACGATCAGCAAGAGCGAAGGCACTTTGGGTCGGGACATTGGGGAGTTCTCCTTTGTCGCTGGCAGCGTGACTCGAGTTACGGGAAAAGCAGGATCGGCACGAAGGCATCGAACTGGGTGAACACGTTCACGGAGCCCGCATTCAAAATGCCCGGGTCGTCGAAGGGCGCGCCGACCGCCAAGTCGTCCGCGCCGTCGCCGTCGAAATCGGCGGCGGCCAGGGCGAAACCGAATCGACCCAACGGGTTCGCCGCGCTGCCGACGCCCGGGGAGTTGAAGCCCCAGAACCGATTGCCGGCGGTCGTGAGGCCCGACAGCGAGCCGTTGACGAGGTGGAAAGCGCCCCCGATGCGGGAGGGATTGCCGAGCGATTCCTCCGGCGCCGAGATCACGAGGTCGTCGAAGCCGTCGGCGTTGAAGTCGCCGCTGGCGAGGCCGAGCCCGAAGCCGTCGCCGGCCTCGGCGGAGTCCTGCATCAAGTCCGAGTTTTGGGTGAAGAAATCCAGGGTCGCACGGAGACCCGTCAGGCTGCCGTCGAAGATCTGAACGGCGCCCGCCAGGTTGACGGTCGTGACGGACTCGCCGGGAGCCCCGACGGCGAGGTCGTCGAAGCCATCGGCGTTGAAGTCGCCGGCAGCGAGCCGCGACCCGAAGAGGTCCTGAGGCTCGGCGACATCCGGGAGCAAACTGTCCGCCTGGGTCAGCAGCCGCTGGTTGTTCCCGGTGAGACCGACGGACCAGAATCCCATCACGACCTGGACCGCCCCGGCCGTCGTATCTTGGCTCGGAATGCCGATCGCCAGGTCGTCGACGCCGTCGCCGTTGAAATCGCCGGCCGTCAGGGCCTTCCCGAGCTCGTCGGCCAGGGTGGGAGTGCCAGGGAGGGCGTACCCGCCCAGAGACGCCCCCTTCTTGATCCACAGCGCTCCGGTCGTGACCAGGCCGACGCCCCACTGGCCACGAAACACTTGCACCGAGCCGGCACGCTCGGCTCCGGTGAGCCCTTCGCTGGGAACCCCGATCGCCAAGTCGTCGACGCCGTCGCCGTTGAAGTCGCCGGCCGCCAACGTCTCGCCGAAGCGGTCGTTGGCCTCGGCCTCGCCGGCCACGCTCGGACGGTCTTGGTGCCACTTCTGGCAGCGGCTGTTGTTCAGGCCGTATCCCGGCTGGCCGAATTTGACGATGACCAGACCAGCGTTCGGAGCACTGCCGATGCCGTCCCCGGGAGCCCCGATGGCCAAATCGTCCACCCCGTCGCCGTCGAAATCACCGACCGCGAAGGCGTAACCGAACTGGTCCTCGGCCTCGACGGCTTCGGAGCACACCAGGAACTGGTCGAGATAGGCGCCGAAGGGGAACGGCCCGAGGTCGCGGCGGCTGTACATCACGTGGACCGCACCGGTTCGGAGCAAGGCACCACTCTGCGCGAAGGGCACCCCGACGACCAAATCCGGCAGCCCATCGGCGTTGAAGTCTCCCGCCGCGAGGGCGCCACCGAAAGCCTCCCCCTCGCGAGCGTCGTCCTGCACCCACGGGGCGTTCTCGTGCAGGTAGGTGATCGTGGGCTGGGCCAGCAGAGGCGCGGCCCCGAGGCCGAGGCACAAGGCAGGGAGACAGGCGAGAGGGTTCTTCATGTTCGCAAACTCCTTGAGATAACCGAACGCACCACCGGCGTCGCAACCGGTGTCACGAAACGTCGCGCAGAAATTCGCGAATGGGGGCCATGGCGGGGGCTCGCCCGGCTCGTGTTAACCTTCAACCCATGACTCCGATGGCGCGTTTGACCGAGCCGCTCGTCCGCGACGGCCGGGGGGGAAACCTCCGGCCGGCCTCCTGGCAGGAAGCTCTCGACCGCGCCGCCCACGGGTTCAAGTCAGCCGTCGATGTCCATGGTTCGCGGGCGTTCGGCCTGTTCTCCTGCTCGAAGAGCACGAACGAGGTCAACTACATCGCGGGCAAGTTCGCCCGGGTCGCTCTCGGGTCGAACAACATCGACAGCTGCAACCGAACTTGACATGCCCCCAGTGTCGTCGGTCTGGCGACAGTGTTCGGCATGGGCGGCGGGACGAGCTCCTACCGGGAGATCGAGGAGACCGACTGCATTTTGCTCTGGGGCTCGAACGCCCGAGCAACGCACCCGATTTTTTTCCACCACCTGCTGAAGGGGGTGCGGAACGGGGCGAAACTCCTGGCGGTCGATCCGCGGCGGACCTCGTCCGCCCAATGGGCCGAGTTGTGGGCGGGTCTCGACGTCGGCACCGACATCGCCCTGTCGAACACCATGGCGCGCGAGATCCTCGCCGCCGGGCTCGAGCATCGCGAGTTCATCGAGCACGCCACGACGGGCTTCGAGGCCTACCGCGAGAGTGTCCAGGAGTGGACCCTCGAACGCGGCGAGCAGGTCACCGGGGTGCCCGCGGAGGTCATCCGCGAGCTCGCTCATACCTATGCCCGGGCCGACAAAGCCATGATCTGCTGGACGCTCGGCATCACCGAGCACCACAACGCCGTCGACAACGTGCTGTCGCTCATCAACCTGGCACTCCTGACCGGTCACGTCGGCCGGTGGGGCTCGGGCTGCAACCCGCTGCGGGGGCAAAACAACGTCCAGGGCGGCGGCGACATGGGCGCCCTGCCGGATCGCTTGGTGGGCTTCCAGCACATCGAGAACGACGCCGCCCGCGCCAAGTTCGATCGCGCCTGGGGCGTCACCGTGCCGCCGAAACGCGGCTGGCACCTGACCGGGATGTTCGACGCCATGGAGCGCGGCGAGCTGCGCGCGCTCTACGTCCTGGGTGAAAACCCGGCGTCCAGTGAAGCCGACGAACATCGCACCCGGCACCTGCTCGAGGGTCTCGATTTCCTGGTCGTCCAGGATCTCGTGATGACCGAGACCGCCAAACTCGCCGACGTGGTTCTACCGGCCGCCGCCGCCTGGTGCGAAAGCGACGGCACGGTGACCAACTCCGAGCGCCGGGTGCAACGGGTACGCAAGAGCCTGCGCCCGCCCGGCGACGCCCGGGACGATCTCGAAATCCTCTTCGAGCTCGCTCGCCGCCTCGGTCACGACTGGGGGCAACCCGACGCCGAGAGCATTTGGAACGAGCTGCGCCAGCTCTCCCCTGTCCACGCCGGCATGACCTACGAGCGGCTCGAACGCGAGGGCGGGCTCCAGTGGCCCTGTTACGACGAGAGCCACCCGGGCGAGATCTTCCTCCACGGCCGGCTCTGGGAGCGTCCCGTCCGGGGGCCGCGGGCGCCGTTTTCGGTCGTGCACGACGAGCCGCCGGTGGACCGCCTGGACGCCGAGTTCCCGTTCCGCCTGACCACCGGCCGCCGGCTCCAGGAGTACAACACCGGCGTTCAGACGGGCTCCTACCAGCCGCCGCTGCGGCGCGGTGAAACCATCGACCTGTCGCCGGAAGACGCCCAGCGGCTCGGCCTCGCGGCCGGCCAGAAGGTGCGCGTGCGCTCGCGCCGCGGCGAGGTGGTGGCGCCGGTCGGGATCGACCCCGCGCTGCGCCCGGGCCTCACCTTCATGACCTTCCACTTCCCCGACCAGGTGGCGACCAACCGCCTGACCATCGACGCCACCGATCCGCGCTCCGGCACCGCCGAATTCAAGGCCGCCGCCGTCGCGATCGAGCCGCTCGGTGGGGGTGCCGGAGCCTGACCCTTGGATCTCCACATCATCGGTGCCGAGCCGACCCCGGAAGAACGGGCCGCCGTCGACGCCGTACTCGGCCAGCCGGAATCGGGTTGGGACGGCGGCCCCCGTGACGCCGGCCGCGATGGTCGCGTGGCCCGCGGCGGCCTACCCGCGGCCCAGGAGCGGCGGGACTTGCTGCTGCCCGGGCTCCACGCCGTGCAGGACCGGATCGGTTGGATCAGCCGCGGCGCCTTGAACTACCTGTGCACGCGTCTCCTGGTGCCGCCCGCGGAAGCCTGGGGCGTCGTCACCTTTTACCACCTGTTCGCCACCGAGCCGCGTCCGCCCGTCGTCGCCCACGTGTGTGACGACGTGGCTTGCCGTGCCCGTGGCGCCCGCGAGTTGTGCGGCGCCCTGCGCGCCACGATCGGCCCGCCGGGCACTCCCGTCGCGGGAGGCCGGGCGACCTGGGTGACCAGCCCGTGCCTGGGCCTGTGTGAACGCGCCCCGGCGGCGCTCGTGCTCCGGGCCGGCAACGAACGCCAGGGCCACGAGCTGGCCCCGGTGAGCTCCGCGGCCGAAGTCGCCGAGGCGCTCCTGGCGCCGCCCACAGCTGCTCCGCTCGATGTCCGTACGATCGCACCCCAGGCCGGCAGTCCAGACCTGGTTCTGCTCGCCCGCGTCGGTGTGGCCGACCCCGAGAGCCTCGACAGTTACCGCGCCCACGGCGGTTACCAGGCTCTGACCAAAGCGCTCGAGCTCGGCCCCGCGGGCGTCATCGCGGAGATTTCGGCTTCGAAGCTCGTCGGCCGCGGCGGCGCCGCCTTCCCCACCGGCCGCAAATGGGAAGCCGTGGCCAAGCAACCCGCCCGCCCACACTACCTGGTGATGAACGCCGACGAAAGTGAACCCGGCACCTTCAAGGACCGGGTTCTGCTCGAGGAAGACCCGTTCGCCTTGGTCGAGGCCTTGACCATCGCGGGTTACGCCACCGGCTGCGAGTTCGGCTACGTCTACCTGCGCGGCGAATACCCGAAGGCCGAGGCGCGCTTTGCGAATGCGATCACCCAGGCCCGCGCCGCGGGGCTCCTGGGCGCGAACGTCGCGGGCGCCGGCTTCACTTTCGAGCTCGAGATCCGCCGCGGGGCCGGTGCCTACATCTGCGGCGAAGAAACGGCACTCTTCAACTCGCTCGAAGGCAAACGCGGCGAGCCGCGTTCGAAGCCGCCGTTTCCGGTCGAGGTCGGGCTCTTCGGCAAACCGACCCTGGTCAACAACGTCGAGACGCTCGCCAACGTGTTACCGATCTTGACGGGCGGCGGCGCCGCCTGGGCCGCGATCGGGACGGGCAACTCGACGGGCAAGAAGCTCTTCTGCCTCTCGGGCCACGTCCAGCGGCCCGGGGTCTACGAGGTGAGCTTCGGCAAAACCTTGGGCGAGCTGATCGAACTGGCCGGCGGGCTGGCCCCGGGCCGGAGCCTCCAGGCGGTGCTCCTGGGCGGCGCCGCGGGCGTGTTCGTGGGGCCGGATCAGCTCGCCATGCCACTCACGTTCGAAGGCGCCCGCGCCGCCCAGGCGACGCTCGGCTCGGGCGTGGTGCTCGTCTACGACGACACCGCGGACCTGCCGGACGCGCTTCTGCGCATCGCCGAGTTCTTCCGCCACGAGTCCTGCGGCCAGTGTGTGCCCTGCCGGGTGGGCACGGTACGCCAGGAGGAGCTGTTGCGCCGTCTCGCCGAAAACCGTCTCCACGGCTCGCTCGAGACCGAGCATGCACTCCTCGCCGACCTCGGGCAGGCGATGCGCGACGCGAGCATCTGCGGCCTCGGGCAAACCGCTTCCTCGGCCATCGAGTCCGCGCTCCGAGTCCTCGCTCCTTTCGGAGGCCGCCCATGAGCCACCCCGACGCCGACGCGATCTGGTTCAACCTGCCACCCGCGGCGAGCGAAATCCCCGCGCCACCGCCGCGCCCCGAGCGGGAGACAGTCGCGCTGACGATCGACGGCCAGCCGATGGAGATCGAGTTGGGTTCGACGCTGCTCGACGCCTGCCGCGCCGCGGGCAAGGACATTCCGACCCTGTGTTTCCTCGAAACCCTGGCGCCGGTCAACGCCTGCCGCATCTGCGTCGTGGAGGTCGAAGGCGCCCGCGTGCTCGCCCCGGCCTGCTCGCGTCAGGCCGAGGCCGGCATGGTGGTGCACACCGAAAGTGAGCGCGTGCGGCTGTCGAGAAAGCTGGTGCTCGAGTTACTCGCGTCCTCGGTCGATCTGACCAACGCCCCCGGCCTCGCCGAGTTGGCGGAACGCTACGGCGCCAAGCCCGAGCGCTTCGGCCCCGACGCCGAAACGGTCGCCCAGCCACCGAAGATCGACAACGAACTCTATGTTCGCGACTACGGCCGTTGCGTGCTTTGTTACAAGTGCGTCGAGGCCTGCGGCGTCGACTGGCAGAACACCTTCGCCATCGCCGTCGCCGGCCGTGGCTTCGATGCCCACATCTCGACCGAGCTCGACGTCCCGCTCCCCGAATCGGCTTGCGTCTACTGCGGCAACTGCATCGCCGTCTGCCCCACCGGCGCGCTCGTCGCCAAACCCGAGTTCGACCTCCGCCAAGCCCAAGACTGGCGGCCCGAAACCCAAACCGTCACCGACACCATCTGCCCCTACTGCGGCGTCGGCTGCACGCTCTCCCTGCACGTCCAAGACGACCACGTCGTGAAGGTCACCTCGCCCTTGGACAACGGCGTGACCCACGGGAACCTGTGCGTCAAGGGTCGGTTTGGGTTCGAGTTCGTGCAGGTGGGCAAGGCGAAGCGGTAGAGGGGGTTTCACCGCCGCCTGGACCGGGGAGAGCCCGGCCGCTCCGCTCAGAAGGGGACACTGTGGCCCTGACAAAATCCGCCTGCACGTGAGCCGCGTTCTTGGTGTCCCGAACCGAGGCACTCCCACACTTTCCTGTCTCGACACCGAAACTTAGAAATCGCCTTCTCGGACGACCGAGAGGGCGCTCGTTTCACTTCTTGGCACGGGAGGCCAATCGATGAGCGCTTTTGAAGTCAATACGACGCCCTACGGGGTGAGGGTCGCGTACAAGGGGTTTCCGGACGCTCGGGAGGTCGCCGAAATGACCATCCAAATGGAGAAGATGATGCCGTCGCTCCATGCGGGTTGGGGCATTCTCGTCGACATGCGCGACAACAAGGTGTTCTCCCAGGAGGTCGCCGACCTGATGCAGGGGCAGATCACCCTATGCAAGCGCTTCGGCCTGGGCCGCGCCGCGGTCGTGTTGCAAAGCGCCATCGTCGCCCTGCAGGCACGGCGCATCGCCATTGAAGGCGGCGTCATTCCGATCATTCGGTTCATCGACGCCGGCACTCATCCCGATTGGGAGAAGCGTGCCATTGCCTGGATCAGCCGGGGGGACGATCCGGAAACCTGACCCGAGGGAGACCGGTGCCGCGCTTCAGGGCGCCGCGAGCTGCCACAGGGTCAGCTTGCGGGCGTCCTTGACCAGCAGGCGACCGCCGGGGAGAAGCGCCGGGTGAGCCCAGGTGGCGCTGTCGGCCACGGTCAGCTTGGCGAGCGGCTGGTAGCTGTCGCCGGTCGCCAGCACATGGAGCTCGGCGCTCTCGGTCAGAGCCAGAAGGCGGTCTCCGGCCACGATCAAGGCGGCCTGCTCCCCGAGGCCGCCCGGCGATGCCCACAGCAGCTTGCCGGTCTTGGCGTCCAGGGCCACCAGCTGGCCCTTCTTCAGGACCGAGAAGCCGTACAGCGCTTCGAAGCCCTTCTCGCGGCC
>JANRLG010000154.1:0-41684 GCA_033762835.1 Thermoanaerobaculia bacterium | reverse complement strand
CAGGCTGCCGAGGCCGGCCTTTTCGACTCGCAGCACGAGGTGTTCGAGCTCGCGCCAGGAGGCTTCCCGCTCGCGGCGGAACTGCGCGGACTTGAGCAGGCCGTCAGAGGCGCTCACGGCGTTTGATCTCCAGGTAGGTGTTGATCAGGCGTGGGTGGACCTCGCCCGGGGGCACGCCCAGGGGCTCGATGCCGCGTCGACGCAGTCGCTCGCGCACCAGTTCGCGCTCGCGCAGCAGGCCGCCCGCCACGACCGCCCGGTGCAGGTTCCGCGGCGAGTTCGGCGGGGCCGTGGCGAGGGCGCCCAGAGCCGGGTCCTCGATCGCCACGAACACCAGCAAATGCCGGCGCGCCAAGCGGTCGAGGTTGTCGATCATCAACTCGGCGGTGATCGAGTCGACGAAGTCCGTCAAGACGACGACCAGGGAGCGACGTCGCAGGCGCTGGGCGAGACTGGTCAAGGCCAGGGTGTAGTTGGTTTCCGCTTCCGAGTAGTCGAGGCGTGCGGCGTGTTGGCGCAAGGCTCCGAAGCTCGCCAGGCCGGACTCCGGCTCGGCCCAGGCACCCACACGGCCGGCGAAGTCGAACCAGCCGACGCGGTCGCCGGCCCGCAGGGAGACGAACGCGAGGACCAGTGCGGCGGTCACCGCGTGGTCGAGCTTCGGGACGCCATCGAGGGGCTCCGCCATCAGCCGGCCGGAATCGAGGGCGAGGATCACCTGCTGGTTGCGCTCGGCTCGAAACTGTCGGGTGATCAGCCGGTGGTGGCGGGCTGAGCCTTTCCAGTCGATCCACCGCGGGTCGTCGCCGACCTGGTGTTCGCGCAGCGAATCGAGCTCGGTGCCGTCGCCGACGTAGCGTTCGATCCGGCTGCCGGCGGTGAAGTGGCGGTCCGAGGCGAAACGCAGGGCAGTGCGGTGGACGGGCCGTAGGTCCGCGACGATCAGCGCTTCCCGCGCGATCTCGAGCACCGCGACCGTGGCGAGCAGACCGAGCGGGCCGGTGACCTGCACCCACGCGCGTTCGACCTTCACGACGCCGCGGCGCAGGGCGCGCAACTCGAAGTCGAATTCGGCCCGGCCCGCGCGCAGGAAAGCCGAGCGCGGCGCCACGGGGGTGACGAGAGCCGACAGATCGAGCACCGAAGTAATCGCCAACGGCCGGCGGGTGGGGGCCGTGACCACCAGGTGGGCAGCGAGTGTTTCTCCGATGGCGGCGGTGGCGGGGAGGTCGAGGCTCACCCGCAGCGTCCGGCGTGCGGGGAGAAACGCCCCGTCGAGCCCGATCGCCACGCTGCCGGTGACGAACACCGCCAGCCACAAGGGCCAAGCCGCGGGGCTGACCATGGCCGGCAGCAGGGCCGCTGCCAGGCCGATCGCCGCCACCAGAATCGCACGCCGAGTGGGTCGCATGGGGCCAGATCCGCGCCTTCTGGGTCAGCGCGGGGCCGGCACGCGTTCGAGGATCTGGTCGATCACGGAGTCGGTCGAAAGCCCGTCGAGCTCGGCTGCGGGCGCCAGGATCACGCGATGGCGGAGCAGCGGCTTGGCCAAACGCTTGACGTCGTCGGGGATCACGAAGCCACGGTCGTCGAGGCAAGCCGCGGCGCGCGCCGCCGAGGCCAGCAAGTTGGCCGAGCGCGGGCTCGCGCCGTAACGCAACGCCGGGTGTTCCCGGGTGGCCCGCACCAGGTCCACCACGTAGTCGACGATCTCGTCCGAAAGCTGGAGGCTGGCGACGGCCTGCCGAGCGACGGTGAGGAACCCGTGGTCACACAGTGGCTTGACGCCCAGGGCCGCGGGGTCCGTGGAGCTCGTCTGGTGGCCGTGCAAGCGCACCATGGTGCGCTCCTCGTCACGGGTGGGAAAACCCACCAGGACCTTGAAGAGGAAGCGGTCGAGCTGGGCTTCGGGCAGCGGGTAGGTGCCCTCCTGCTCGATCGGGTTTTGCGTCGCCACCACCATGAAGCCGTCCGAGAGCGGGTGCGAGCGTCCGTCGAGGGTGACCGTCCGCTCCTGCATGGCCTCGAGCAGGGCGGCCTGGGTCTTTGGTGGGGTGCGGTTGATCTCGTCGCCGAGCAGCAGCTGGGTGAAGATCGGCCCGCGGGTGAGGGCGAAGCTGTTCGTCTGGAAATTGAACAGGTTGGTGCCGAGCAGGTCGCCGGGCATCAGGTCCGGAGTGAACTGGACGCGCTTGAATTCGAGTCGCAGGCTCGCCGCGAAGCTGCGCGCCAATAAGGTCTTTCCGGTGCCCGGCGGCCCTTCGAGCAGGACGTGGCCCTGGGCGACGAGGGCGATGAAGAGCAATTCGACGGCCTCGTCCTGGCCGATGATGACTTTGCCGATCTGGTCGGCCAGGGCGCGGCCCAGCTCTCGAACGGGTGCACTATCCATGCTCGGGTCTCTTTCTCGCTCAGCGCGGCGTCCGAGTCTACTGAACCCGGCGAGGAGCGGAAGGGGTGAGCAGGAAGTGGCAGGCGCGTCACCAGCCGCGCAGGATCTTCTCGGTCTCCTCGTAGTGTTCGGTCTCGTCTTCGACGATCGTCTCGAGATGCGTGGCGAGGCCCTTGTCGCCGTATTCAGCGGCCTGCTCGGCGCGCGCCTTGTAGTCGGCCATGGCCTGCTTCTCGGTCGCCAGGACGTTCACCAGCATCTGGCGCGGATCGGTCGTCTGCGGCACGGAGCGCGGCTCGGTGGTGGGCTGGCCGCCCAAGCTGGCGATCTTGTCCGCCAAGAACTGGGCATGCAGCAACTCCTCCGGCACCTCCGCCGAGAAGAACTGCTTCAGCATGGGCCGATGAGGTCCGGTGACCGTGGCGGCGTAGGTGACGTACATGAGGATCGCCTGGTACTCCCCGGCGAGGTCGGAGTTCAGGGCGGCAATGAGGTCGTCTTTGGTCATGGTGTCTCTTGCTCCGTGGTTTTGCGAGGCTCGCAGTTCCGGCGCCCGGCCGGATGAGGAACCGCTCAAGTGGCAACCCCGAATCGGGGCAAGATCTTCCATTGCAGGAGCCACCAACCGACCAGAATCAGAACGAAGGTCAGGGCGTCGAACATCGGTACTCTCTCCGGTAGCGTCGCCGCGGGAAGCGGCGAACAGAAGTCAGAGGGTGAGAGCCTCGCGGGCGGCGAAGGGTTCACGACGCTTTCGAGACTGCCTGAAATCGCCGCTGCGCGTTAGACTGTAGCGGTTCGATCGTGGAGGGCGAGCAGCATGCTGATGACCATCGAAGGTGTCTATCGATCCGGTCGGGTGGAGCTCGACGAGGCTCCCCAGGTGGGCGTGGAGACACGAGTTCTCGTCACCTTCCTGCCCCAGCCCGATGCGGAACAGTCTCGCCGCCAAGAGCTGCGGGCGCGTGCTGTCGAGCGGATGAACGCTGGCCTGGATTTAGGCGGTCCGCCGTATCCGAGCCGCGAGAGCCTCCATGAAAGGTGAAGCTGGCAACTTGGCGTTCGTGGACACGAACGTCCTGGTCTATGCCTACGATCGCCAAAGCGGAGAGAAGCACGAGATCGCCAAGCGTTTCCTTCTGGATCTGGTTCGAAACGAGCGGTTCGTTTGCAGTGCCCAGGTGCTCAACGAACTGGCGTCGGTCCTCCTGAAGCGCAAGGGTCTACCGATTGGAATCGTCCGGGAAATCGTTGAGGAAGTGTCTGCCCTGGGCATCGTCGTGCCGGTTGTGGGAGACATGACCCATCGAGCGTTGGAGGCCGTAGCCAACTCGGGGCTTTCCTTCTGGGATGCGCTGGTCTGGGTCGCGGCCCGAGAAGCGGGGGCCACTGAACTCTTCACCGAGGACTTCCAACACGATCAGCGGCTCGGTGAGGTCAGGTTTGTGAACCCTTTTCTGAGCTAACGCACTCCACCGACTAGTTTGACTTCTTCACCCCCACCCCCATTACATGCGGCCCGACGATCGGAAAGGGCAGCCGCAGCCGCTCGAGATGCAGCTCGGCGAAGCCGGCGGCGGCGAGAACTTGGGCGGTGTCGCGGTCGGGTTCGCAGCCTTCGGCGCAGAAGCGCCAGAGCGGCTTGATGCGCTTCTGGAAGCGCAGCTGGGCGGTGCCCGCGGGGGCGCCGACGTGCTCCAGGAACACGAAGCGACCGCCGGGTTTGAGGACGCGGAGTGCCTCGGCGACGACTGCGGCCGGGTCGGGGACCGTGCACAGGACGAGGGTCGAGACGACGGCGTCGGCGCTGCCGTCCGGGAGGGGGATCCGTTCGGCGGTGCCGTGGCGTAACTCGACACCCAGGCCGAGCCGGGCGGCTTCCTTCTCGAGGTAGCCGTGCATGGCCGGGTTGGGCTCGATGCCGATCCAGTGGATGCCGGGCACGAAGAATTTGAGGTTGGGGCCGGTGCCCGGGCCGATTTCGACGACCGTTCCGGTCAACCTGCCGAGCAGCGGGCGCTTCAGGTGGGCGGTTTGGCGTTCGTAGGGTCGATCGACCCGCGACATGATCCAGGCGTGGAGGCGTTCGCCCAGGCGGGGGCGGGGAGGCATGGGACCGTTCGAATCAGCTCTGGCAGGAAGGGGTTTCTTCGTCCGGAGGGATCTCGATCTCGTCGGCGGGCACCCAGACCACCTGGTTCTCCCGCCATACTGCGATCGGCACTCCCTCTCGTTTGTGGGCGATCAGGGCTTGCCGAGAAGCCCGGGCCGCGGCTTTCTCGATCAACCGAGGGTGCCGGAACAAGGCGGTGACGTCGGGAGTCGGGGACCTAAACACCGCACCTCCGCCCGGCGGTTTCGAGGACCGTGCCCCAGGTTTCGGCGTCGATGATTTTGTCCTGGGTGGCGAGCAACCGGACCGGCCCCGAGGCGTCGAAGAGGCGCCATGTCGTGGCGAGGTCGCGGTAGAGGTCGAAGAAATTCACGAGGCCAGAATTGTACCTCCTTTCGACCGTCCGTTGCGGCACCGAGTGCCCGCCGCGCGCCACGCGGCTCGCCACCCGGGCAATTGCAAGCTCGGCGCTGGGCAGCCAGAGGAAGATCAGGTGGAACTCGTAGCCGCGAGCGAGCAGGAGCGTCAGCCAGGGCGCGAACCCGCGGCCAGCGAGAGTGGTTTCGAAGGCGAAGGTGTCACCCGACTCGGCCAACTCGTGGAGGCGGCGCAGCATGATCCGGCCGGCAGAGAACGCTTCGCGCTCGGGAGCGAAGGCCGACAGGCCCTGGGCGATGACGTCGGCGTTGACGAAATGATGAACGGCCAGGGTGTCGCGCAGCAACACCGGCCCCAGGGTCGACTTGCCGGCCCCGTTCGGGCCGGCAAGTGCGATGACGCTGGGACGGGGTAGGGCGCTCACGGCGCCGTCCTTAGAGCTGCCCGCAGTCGGCGATCACGATCTTGGCCCGCGGTTGGCCGCTCGGGCTGCCGTAGGTCTCGATCTGCTTGACCACGTCCATGCCCTCGACCACGCTGCCGAAGACGGTGTGTTTACCGTCGAGCCACTCGGTTTTGACCGTGGTCAAGAAGAACTGGGAGCCGTTGGTGTTGGGACCGGCGTTGGCCATCGACAACAGGCCCGGGCCGGTGTGCTTCAGCTGGAAGTTCTCGTCCTCGAACTTGTTGCCGTAGATCGACTTGCCACCGGTACCGTTGTGGTTGGTGAAGTCGCCGCCTTGGCACATGAAGTTCGGGATGACGCGGTGGAACCCGCTGCCCTTGTAGCCAAAACCCTTCTCGCCGGTGCACAGGGCGCGGAAGTTCTCGGCGGTCTTGGGCACCACGTCGGTGCGGAGTTCCATGACGATACGGCCGATGGGCGTGCCACCGGCCTCGATGTCGAAGTAAACGCGAGGATTGCTCATGGCCGCGGAGGGTACCATAGGCTTCGATCACACCGCCCAGGCGTAGCCGAGCTTCAAGAAGATCGAGCGGCTTTCTTGCGTCAAGGAGAGGTTCTGATCGCCGCTGCGGCCGTCGGTGTAGCCCAAGAAAAGGACCGTCCGCGGGTTCACCTTGTAGGAGAACAGCAGCTGGGTGAACAGGTCCTTGGTGCGCCGGTCGACTTCGTCCACCCACAGCAGCGGATCGCGCTCGATGTCCGTGTACTGCACGACGGCCCGCACGAACGAGCGGATGTTGAATTGGTAGACGGTGCGCACCTGGGACAGGTTGGCGGTGAACACGGTGCCGCCGTCGGCGGACAGGCGACGGAAGTTGTGGTTGAGCTCGAAGCGCAGGTGGCGGCCGACGTTCAGCCGGACGGCCGCCGCCAGGGAGACGATGTCCCCGAGACGGTCGTTGGCGAAATCGACCTGGTCTCCGACGCGGCCATCGACTTCCAAGGAGACCGCGCCGGACGGGCGAGCCCCGGCGTAGAAGCCGAGGAACTTCTCGCGGTACGTGACGCCGTTCCAGTAACGATCCCGCAGACCCGGTCCGAGGAAGAAGGACGACTGGTAGGGCCCTTCGGCTTCCAAGAACAGCTCCCACTCTTCCTCGAGGGTGATGTCTCCCTGGGTGCGGTCGAGATTGACGTCGCCGCCGATCGACCAGCGCGTCCAGGGGTTGCCCTCCTTGCCGTAGAAATTGCGGCTGCCGCCTAGAAGCGCCGAGCGGCGGCCGATTTGCGGCAGGAAGCCCATGTCGGCGCGGAACTCGTCGCCGATGTCCTCGTAGCGGGCATAGGCGCTGGAGGACCGGGAGTTGCGGCTGTAGCCGAGATAAAACGCCTGATCGGAGAAGCGGCCGTCGGGCTGCTCGAAGTCGGCAACGACCTCCCCGGGGTACTCGGTCTGGGAGCCCAGGGCCTGGAACCTGAACGTGCTTTGGTCGTTGATGCGCAGCAGGCCGTCGATGCCACCGACGCGGTTCGAATACCCGTCGCCCTCACGATCGGTCAAGACCAGTCCGATCGCCGAACCGGCCCCGATGTCGCGCCTGTAACGCAGCACCGAGTCGAGGCTCTTGTCCTCGAGGGAAGTGGCGTCCGAGGAGAAGGTGCCCGGTAGCAGAATCTGAGTCAGGTCGTCTTCGGCTACGAACACCCCGAAGGCGTTGGCGCCCTGTTTGCCGACCGCCTTGGCTCCCCAGGACGGGTCTGCGACGTTGCGGGTGAAGACGGTGGAGATCGGGGTCGAGAAGAAGTCCGCACCTTCGAGGAAGAAGGGCCGCCGCTCGGGGAAGAACAGGGCGAAGGTGTTGTTGATGTCGAGCTGGGCGGCGTCAGCCTCGACCTGCGAGAAGTCGGGGTTGATGGTCCCGGACAGGTTGATGTTCGGGGTGACGCCCCAGGAGGCCGTGAGCCCGAATTCAGTATCGGTGTCGCCGGACACGAGGTCGCCGCGGGGAAAGTCTTCGCGCGTATCGATGCGGCCGGCGGTCAACGTCGGTGTCAGTTCGAGATTCTTGCCCGGCTCGACCCCGGCGATGCCGGTGAGCTTCGAGGCTTGGCACAACCCGCACGAGATGTTGCGGCTGCGTGGGGTATCCGAGAGCTGGTGGCGGGCGCTCCGCGGGTAGGCGCGGAAGGGCTGGAAGCCCCAAGTCTGGCTGTCTGTGCCCTTCTGAAAGCGCAGGGAGGAGAAGGGGATGGCCATCTCGACGACGTAGCCCTGCGCCGTGATGCGCCCCGCGGAGTCCCAGATGGCGTCCCAGGAGGCGTCCTCATTGTCCCCGTTGGCGAGGTCATCGACCGTCAGGTCCATCTGGACGCCCAGCGGATTGACGAAGAACTCGACGGCCCGGCGCTCGTCGTTGAAGGTGTCGAGGATCACCCCCACGAAGTCGTCGCGAAAGGCCAAGTCGCGGTCGGAGAGATTGGCCCGAATGGCTTTCGGATCCGGGTCCCGGGCGTCGAAGGCGAAATAGAGCTGATCGTCATCGTAGGCCGCGAACATGGTGGTCGCCACCGGCGCGGCGATGTTCTCGCCGGGGCGAATCTCGTAGGCCAGCGAAATCTGGAGCGCGCTCTGCCAAGCCGGCTCGTCGAGTTGGCCATCGACCACGATCGGCCCGGCGGCGCGGGTGAGGCCGTAGGTGGCTCGGTTTGGGGGCGCCGTCGGATCCTGGGCGGCGAAGACGACCAGGCTCGGGACCAGGGTCAAGCAGGCCAGAGCCCGGGAGAGGAACTTCGTAAATCCGATCTTCATTCTCATGTTTCTCCGCCGCGAGGTTCGCCGGCAAAGCGTTCTACGCAACCGGCGACCGATTTGTTGCCGAGATCTACTCGGCCGACGCGGCAGGGCGGCTCGCCAGGGCGCGGCGGAAGCGCCGGACCGTGGGGCCGATGAACGGCCGGTAGGCCCAGCGCAACAGCCAGCCCGGCACACCGCGGCCCCGTTCTTCCTGGGCCACCCGCGCCCGCGGATGATCCATGAAGAGGAAAGCGGCCGGGCGGAAGAGCTCGCGGGAGATCCAGAAGTCCAACCGATCCAGGTGTTTGACGCTCTTGTAACCGTAGTGGTCCGGGGCGATCAACCGGCACGGTGCGCCGTGGTCGATACCGAGCGGCTCGCCGTTCAGGCGGTCGGCCAAGAGCACCGAGGGCGCCAGCAAGTCAGCGAGCGGCAAGATCGACCCGTAACCGTCCTGACCGCGCAAAAGCACCCAGGCCACCCGAGAATCCGGGCGCGCCCGCGGCACGATCAAGCGCTCGTACAAGTCAGCGAAGCGGACCCCGCTCCAAGTCAGATTCCGGCAACTCCAGGTCGTCACACAGTGGAAATCGGCCGTCAGCTCGACCCGCGGGAGGTCCGCGATCTCGTCCGCCAGCGTGATCTTCTCCGCCACTTCCCCCGCGATCGTCAGCCGAATCGCCACCGTTTCCTTGGGGAACCGGTAGGCGAAAACGGTCTGGCCGAAGCGGGGAAAGTCGGGGCGTTCACGCTGACCGGGCGGGAGGGGCATGGCGGTGCGTGAGCGTAGCAGGTTCGAGTTCTGCTGCGGGACGGCGACCGGCTTCAGGGCGTCGTAGGGTTCGAGCTCGGAGCTTCTTTGACGCCCTTGGTAAGGCCGGCGAGCATCAAAATAGCAGCAGTAACGCTTGCTAGTGCGATCAACTCCAAGGCCAGGCGACCTTGATCAATCTTAACGCCATGAGGCTTCCAGGCTTCCTGGGGAGGAGGAGGGGAAAATAGCAGGGCTCGAGGTGCTGGTCTTTCCGTCACCGCGCTGCCAACCGGGCTGTACGTATAAATGCCCCAGAAGGGACTCCGACCCTTTGCTGCCGCCAGAATGCATGTTCCCGCAATGTTCGTAAGTGGAATCAGGACGCCAATGCCGCGAATCTCTGTGAATTGCGTTAGGAAGAAGACGAAGACCGGACCGCTTAGAAAAACACTTAGCCCCAAGAGCGCAGCACGTCCTCTATCCCGTTGAAGCCAGTTTGGAATCGAAAGACCCATTTGACGTCTTACCTCGGATCGACGAATTGTAGAAGCACTTGGTAAGGCGAAGGCTAGCTTTCCCCTGGCTGTGACTCCGAGCGCGTCGCTCGGGTGATCGCTTACGAAGCACAGACGGACGACGAAGCCGTTGCCGAGGACGAGGCGAGCTTCGAAGCGGCGACGGAGACGGTGATGTCGGTTCCGACAGAACTGGTTCCGGCGGTCCGGGAGCTGATCGCGAAGCACCACGCGGCTTGATCGCCGATTCAGACTCCGCTTTCTCCGTAGCCTAGGATCTCCGCCTGTTCTGCTTGGCTGAGCCCCTTGCCGAGAGTCTCGAGCGAAACTTTCGGCCAGACTTCCTCCTGGAGGAAACGAAGAAGCTCCGCATCGCGCTGAGCGATCTTGGCCTGTGGCTCCTGGTTCTCTGCTTCGGGAGTTTCGTCGCTTGTAGACATGGTCACCCTCCCAGCACCGCTCCCGCGGCCAGCCAGCCAGCCGTGGGGCGGACGCCGCCGCCGGGGTGGCTGCCGGCGCCGCCCAGGTAGAGGCCGGGGACCGCCGTCGCATAGCGGGCGGCGGAGGGGGTGGGGCGCATGACGAGCAGTTGGTCGAGGGCCGGCTCGGCGTGGTGGAGTTGGCCGCCGGTCAGAGCGAAGCGGGCTTCGAGATCCGCTGGGGTCAGCACCTCCCGGGCCACGATGCGGCTGGAGACTCCGGGGGCATGGCGTTCGAGCTGTGCCACCACGGCGTCTCCGAGCTGCTGCCGCGCGGCGTCGGTCCAGCCCCCTTCGAGCTCGTGCGGGGCGTAACTGGCGAGGATCGACACCACGTGATGACCGGAAGGTGCGAGGGTCGAATCGGCCACCGTAGGCACCCGGATCTCGAGCTGTGGACGCTCCGAGAAGCGCCGGTACTTGATGGCGTCGAAGGCGCGTTCGAGATCGTCGATGTGGCCACCGCCGATGCGGATCGCCTCGTCCATCCGCCCGCCAGTGGCCGCCAACTCGAGCGGGCCAGAGAGCGCCAGATGGACCTTGGCGGCGCTGCCGCGGGCGCGCAGGCGCTTGAATTCCTGTTCAACCTTGAGCGGCAGGGCTCCCGGCGCGACCAGCTTCAGGAAGGTCTGTTTGGGATCGACCGCGGAGAGCACCACCTCGGCGTCAAGGGAGTCGCCGGAGGCGAGCGTCACCCCCGCGACGCGACCCTTGTCGAGCCGGATGCGCTTGACCTCGGCCTCCGTTCGAATCTCGGCGCCCGCCGCCCGCGCGGCCTTCTCGAGGGCCGCGATCAAAGCCGGCGGACCGCCCGCGAGGCTCTCGCCCCCGGCGCCCGCCGCAAGCAGCAGCGGCGTCATCGTCCCCGCGGACCACGGTCCGGCCCAGGTGCCGGCCACCGCCGGGGCTGCGAGACCTTCGACCAGGAACGGCGTCGAAATCTTCTCGTTCAGGTAGTCCGCCACGCACATCGGCGCTACCCGGGCGAGCTCGAGCAGATCCGTGCGCTGCACCTGCCAGGCGGCCAGGCCTTTCTTGGCGAGCTGCCAGAGGTCTCCCAACGACGCCGGTGCCAGGGGCGGCGGCGCCTCGGACAACACCCCCGAGAGCAGGGGCGACACCCGGCGGAAGAACGCCGTCATCCACCGGAAACCCTCGGCGTCGGCGGCCGAGCGCGTCGCGATGGCCGCCGCGGCGCCCTCTGGGTCGGCAGGGAGCAGCAGGCCGGGGCCGGCCGCTTCCGCGAGGTAAACGGCCGGGCTCTTGCGGAAAGCCAGACCGTGGGCCGGCAAACCGAGTTTTCCGGCCAGCGCGCGGGTGGTGAGCGCGTCGTCGAACAGGATCCCCGGGGCCGCGTATCCGGGATGGAACTCGTGCCGGGCCGACAGGCCGCCCACCGCCGCGGCGCGCTCGAGCACGACCACTTTGCGCCCCGCCTTGGCCAGCCGCACGGCGGCCGCCAACCCGTTCGGTCCAGAGCCGATCACGATCACTGCTTGGGGGCTCATCAGACGGCCCTCTTTTCGAGCATCGTGCGAGCGCACAGGGCTCCGGGAACACCCATGATGCCGCCGCCCGGGTGGGTGCCCGAGGCGCACATCCACAGGCGATCGACCGGCGTCTGGTAGCGGCTCCAACCGGCCAGCGGACGCTGGAAGGCGAGCTGCTCGAGCGAGAGCTCACCGTGGAAGATGTTGCCTTCGGTCAAGCCGTAGACCTGCTCGAGATCCCACGGGGTCAGCACTTGGCGATGGAGGATGAGGTTCTTCAAGTTCGGCATGTACTCGGACAGGGTGTCGATCACCGCGTCTCCGAACGCCTCGCGTTGGTTCGGCCAGTCCGCCGCGCCTTCCTTCAGGTGGTAGGGCGCGTACTGGACGAAGATCGACATCACGTGTTTGCCCGGCGGGGCCACCGTCGGGTCGGTCAACGACGGAATCACGATGTCCATGAACGGTTTCTTCGAAAACGCCCCGTACTTGGCGTCGTCGTAGGCGCGCTCCAGGTAGTCGATCGACGGCGCGATCGTGATGTCTCCCAGCAGGTGCGGCCCCATGCCGGGCAAGCAGGCGAGCTCGGGCACGCCGTCGAGAGCCAGGTTGACCTTGCCCGAGGAGCCGCGCATCTTGAACCGTTTGACCTGGCGGGCGAGCTCGGGATCGAGATTCTCCTCGCCGACCAGCTTCAGGAAGGTGCGGTGGGGATCGAGCCCGGAAATCACCGTCTTCGCCAGGATCTCGTCGCCGTTCTCGAGCACCACGCCGATGGCGCGGTCGTTTTTCTGGAGCAGCTGCGCCACCGGCGCCTCGGTGCGGATTTCGACGCCGAGGGCCTGGGCCGAGCGGGCCATGGCCAAGGCGATCGCACCGGTGCCGCCCTTGGGTAGGCCCCAGGCGCGGAACGAGCCGTCGATCTCGCCCATGTAGTGGTGGAGCAGCACGTAGGCCGTGCCCGGCGAGCGAATGCCCAGAAAGGTGCCGATGATGCCCGAGACTGCCATGGGGGCGATCAGGTGCTCGCTCTCGAACCACTCCGAGAGGAAGTCGACCGCGCTCATCGTCATCATCTTGACGTTCGAGTACAGCCAGTGGTCGCCTTGGCCGCGAATGCCCTGGCCGAGTTTCGCCAGGCGGATCAGCTCGCGGGGATCGCGGGACAGCGGGTCCGGCGCGGCTTCGTCGATGAGCGGCTTGACCAGCCGGCCGAGCTCGGCCATCTCCATGCCGAAGCGCTTGTAAATCTCGGCATCCTTGGGCGAGAACTGGGCGATCGCCCGGCGGGTGCGTTCGGGGTCGCCGTCGCGCAGCAGATACCGGCCGTCCGGAAAGGGCGTGAAGGTTTGCTCGAGGGGCAGGATCTCGTAGCCGTATTTCGGCAGCTCGAGGTCACGGATGATCCACGGCCGCAGGAGCGACACGACGTAGGAGCAGCACGAGAAGGTGAACCCGGGGTGGATCTCTTCGCTGGTGGTGGCGCCGCCCACCTGGTGGCGCCGCTCGAGCACCAGCACCTTGCGTCCCGCCTTGGCGAGATAAGCCGCGCACACCAGGCCGTTGTGGCCGGCGCCGACGACGATGGCGTCGTACTTCTTGCTCACGGCTTCTTTTTCCTCTCGGGGTCGTAAAACGGCAAACGGGAGACGGTGGCGGTGACCTTGCGCCGCTCGTACTCGACGGTGTGCTCGATCTGGAGTTTCGTGCCGAGCTTTTCGAAACCGGTCCTGACCGAGGCGATGGCCAGGTACTTCTTGAGCAGCGGCGACCAGGTGTGGCTGGTCGCCTGGCCGATCTGCTGGCCCTCTTCGTCATAGATCGGCAAGCCGGAGCGGCTGGCCGTGGCGGGCAGGGACGGCGGCAGGTGGAAGCTCGCGTAGAGCGCCTCGAGCTCCTCCCAGCTGATTTCGAGCCCGACGAGCTGCCAGGTCGAGCCCTTCTTGGCCTCACGGGCGAGGGCATCGCGGCCCACGAAATTGCCGCGCTCGAGGTCGATCATCCAGGAGAAGCCGAGCTCCGCCGGGGTCGACTTCCGCGCTTCGAGTACGACTTTCTTGGCGCTGTAGTAGTCGATACCCAGCAGCACGAAGCCGGCTTCGATACGCGACATGTCGAGGGCATCCAGCCCGGCGACTTCGAGGCCGTGGCGGCGACCGGCGGCAGTGATGGCATCCCACACGGGGAGAGCATCGTCGCGCTCGATCCAAACCTCGTAACCCAAGTCACCCGTGTAGCCCGTGCGGCTGATCCAAACGGCCTTGCCCGCGATCTTGGCGGTCGTCACGCCGAAAAACTTCAAGGCGTCGATGTCCGCCTCGGCGCAGTCGCGCAGAACGGCGCGGGACGTCGGCCCCTGCAGCGCCAAGGCGGCGAGCCGGGTGCTCGAGTCCTCGATCGCGACGTCGAAGCCACGGGACAGCGCGTGCAGCCAGTACAGGCTCGGGTCCGCCGAGGTCATGCGGAAATGATGTTCACCGAGCCGCGCCACGGTACCGTCGTCGATCACCTTGCCGTCGTCGTCACACCAGCAGGTGTAACCCACGCGGCCGAGCTTCAGCTGGGAGACGTCGCGCACCATCATGCGCGCCAGAAGCGCCCCGGCATCGGGTCCGGTGATCTCGTACTTGTACAGGGGGGTGACGTCGAGCAACCCGGCCGACTCGCGGAACGCGAAGTACTCACGGTCGTGGGTGGTGTCGTAGGAGGAGACGGCGCAGTAACCCGCCCAGTCCTTCCAGCGCCAGCTGGAGCACAGAGCCGAAGTGCGCGCATGGAAAGGAGTCGGAATCGGCATGATGTTTGGTTGGCCCCGACGGGGCCGGCGAAGTCTAGCAGGCGGGGAGGGGTGCGATCAAAAAAGAGCGGTTGGGTCCGTCTTCTCTCCAAGTAGCTTTCCCAAACAACCGAAGAGGAGAATGCGATGGCAGCCCACGAAGTCGACAACGACAAGAACCAGGCGAGCGGTGACCTGAATCTGCCCCCCCAAGGCAGCCACCGACTGGGGCGCGAATCTCCGAGAGCTCACGACGACTTTGATCGGACTCGGAATCACGGCCGTGACCCTGTGCCTGCTTTTCCGGACCTTGGCGCTGCGAGTGAGAGCGAGACTTCCTTTGGCAATAAGGCCGCAGTGATGCAGTACGGCTTGAGCCTCGTCGGTGTAGTCCTGGGCTACTACTTCGGTCGAGTTCCGCTGGAACGCCGAGTCGATGCAGCGGAGACCTCTGCGAAAGACTCCAACAAGGCGAAGGACGTCAGCGACAAGAAGGTTCAGGAGGCCAAAGTGACCTTGGCAGAGGCCCTAGGAATGATGGCACCAGCTGGCGGAGAGTCGACGAGGGTCATGAGCGATGCGGGAGGGGCGCACTGGGCTGCATACAGCAAACTCGATGCGCTCCAAAACAGGCTGTAAGACGAATCTGAAGGCGATAAACTCTGCCCGATGCCCCAAACTGAACAGGAATTAACCACCGAAGATCGCTGGCCGGCAAGTTTGCTCGCGATTTTGGGAGCTTGGGACGAAGACATTCCGCGCTTGGATCAGGAACTCTTCGAGGTCCGAGAGAGTGTTTGCGCCCTCGAGAAGCTGGACGAGTGACGTATCACTCCCCGAAAAGCTCGTCCAGCGCCAGCTCGAAGCCCGGCAGCAACGCCGTATCGAGCTGGCCGCCTTCGGCGCGCTCATAAAGCTCTGCCGCCGCGAAGCGCTCCCCCTCTCGCTGATAAACCTTGACGGTTTCGAGCACCGGGTCCACGATCCAGTACTCGGCGACGCCGTGGCGTTCGTAGAGGTGGCGTTTGGTGATTTCGTCGCGTTTGCGGGTGGAGTCGGAGAGGATCTCGATCACCAAGTCCGGAGCACCGGCGAGGTGGGTGTCGGCGCGAAGGTGACCGCGCTGGCGCGAGAGGAAGACAAGATCGGGCTCGACGACATCGAAGTCCGAGAGCACGATGTCGACGGGCGAGGTGTACAGCCAGCCGAGGCCGTGGCGATCGATGAAGGATTCGAGAACTCGGGTGAGGCGAACGACGAGCCGTTGATGGCGCAGATTCGGGGCTGGGGTCACGAAGTGGTCTCCATCGAGCAACTCGTGGCGTTTGCCGTCCTCGGGGAAACCGAGGAAGTCCTCGTAGGTCAGCTTGAGCGTGACGGGCGCGACGACCATGGGCGAGGATGTTACCACCCCGTGGGAAGCGCGCTAGAGATCCCGCAAGGTGAGGAATTCCCCGCCGCCGTCCGTCCTCTTCGGCGACACGCGCCGAATCTGGAGGATTCGAAAATGGCCGCTGATCTGACCCTCTTGCACCCCGACTTACAGGCCCTCGTTCCCCAGCTCCTGGCGCGCTGCCGGGCGCGGGGCTTCGAGATGCGACCGAGTGCCGGGTTGCGCGATCCGTTCGAGCAGGCGCGGCTGTGGCGCCAGTCGCGGGCCATCGAGGAGATCACCGCCAAGATCGCCGCCTTCGAGGCTGCCGGGGCGCCGTTCCTGGCCCATTGCTTGCGCTCCGTCGGTCCCCAGCATGGCGACCCGGTCACCGATGCGCCCCCGGGCTACTCCTGGCACCAATGGGGTGAGGCGGTCGATTGCTTCTGGCTGCTCGCGGGCAAGGCCGAGTGGTCGACCAAGAAGCTCGTCGGGGGCGAGAACGCCTATCACGTGTTCGCTGCCGAGGCCGAGGCCCTCGGCCTCACGGCGGGGGGACACTGGAAGAAACTCAAGGACTGGCCTCACGTCCAGCTGCGGGCCGCCCGTGGTCCCGGCCAGACGCTGTCCGTGCTGGAGATCGACGCTGCGATGGCGGCGCGTTTCGGGCCCTGACCCTTCGACTTTCGGGCGACTTTCTGCCAGGCTCCGCCCTCAAAGGAGATCCCGATGTCCAAGACTCTTCGCCTCTCCCTGGCCCTCGTCGTCGCTGCCTTCGTTTCGTGGTCGGTGTTCGCGGACACCCAACCCGCCGCCCAAACCCTGAAGGGCTCCTACATCTGGGAGCAGGCCCAAGAAACTGGCGCGCTCGAAGCCATCTTCACGCCGGACGGCGCCGGCCATTGGAAGGTCGCCTTCCACTTCACCTTCCAGGGCGAAGCGCATGTCTACTCCGGCACGGCCGACGGGAGCTTGACCAACGGCAGCCTGGCGGGCCGCGTTCAGACCGACAGCGGCAAGGGCGTCTTCACCTTCTCGGGTGAATTCAAGGACGGCAAGTTCCAGGGCAGCCACGCCCGTCTGACTGCCGGCAACGAAGAGCGGACCGGCACCCTGAGTCTGGGGGCCTGATCTTCTTCCGCGGGCATTCCGCGCGAGCGCTGCCGGCACCTCCCGGCGAGTCGCGCGGAAGCCCTTCCGGGATTTCCTTCCGGACTTTTCCGAAAACTCTTTCCGCACCCTCCGGCCCCTGGTACATTCGCGGCCATGCCGGTCGTCCGCCGCCTCTCCGACGGTCACGTCGAGACCCTGCGCCGTTTCGCGCGCCGCGGAAGCCGGACGAACGTCTCGAAGCTGCTCTCCAAGATGCGCCCCGGCGACGTCGCGGAGACCCTGCGGGGGTTGACGCCGGCCGAACAGATCGAGCTGTTCCGCATCCTCTTGGCGGAGTTCCCGGATGGCGCCGCCGAGGTGCTCTCGGAGCTCGATGCCGCCCAGCGGTTGGGGATCATCGAACACTTCGGCGCCGAGGAGATCGCTCCCATTCTCGAGCGGATGGCGGTGGACGACACCGTCTTCGTGCTCGACTCCCTGCCCGAGGATCTACGCGACGAAGTGCTCGATTTGGTCGAGGAGGAGACCCTTTCCGAGGTCGAATCCCAACTGACCTATCGGGACGACTCGGCCGGTCGCATCATGACCACCGAGTACTTCGCTCTACCCGAGACGACCTCGGTGCGCGACGCCGTCGCGGCCATCCAGGAGCAAGACGACGTCGAGATGATCTTCTACCTCTACGTCGTCGACGAAGACGGCGGCCTCGCCGGAGTCGTTTCCCTGCGCCAACTGCTGCTCGCCCGGCCGCAGCGCACTTTGGCCGAAGTCATGACGACCAACGTCGTCAGCGTCACCACCGAAACCGACCAGGAAGAGGTGGCTCGCCTCGCCGAACGCTACGACCTGCTGGCCGTGCCGGTGCTCGATACCGAGCGCCAGTTGGCCGGCATCGTGACCTACGACGACATCGTGGACGTGGTCAAGGAAGAAGCCAACGAGGACTTCTTCAAGATGGCCGGCACCTCGGACGAAGAGGTCACCTACCAGGAGACGTCCTGGCGCGTCGCCAAGATCCGCTTGCCGTGGTTGCTCGTCAACCTCGTGGGTTCGGTCTTGACGGGCCTGCTGCTGGCCCACTTCCAGGTGTCGTTCCACCAGGTGCTCTTCTTGCTGACGTTCGTGCCGGTGATCATGGGCACCGGCGGGAACACGGGCTCCCAAAGCGCCACCCTGGCCGTCCGCGGCCTGGCTACCGGTCGCCTGGTGCCCGAGCTCGGCCGCGTTCGTCACTTCCTCTGGCAGCAGGCCAAAGTCGGTGCTTACCTGGGCGTCGGCCTCGGCTTGATCGTCGCAGTGGTGGCCTTCGCGATCGAAAAGAGCCCCGCCTATGCCCTGGTCGTCGGCGTCGCACTCTTTGGCGCCATCGTCGTCGCCTCCCTGAACGGCGCGCTCATCCCCCTCGTCTTCCAACGCCTGGGCATCGACCCCGCCGTGGCCTCCGGTCCGCTGGTGACGACCGGCAGCGACATCACGGGCATCCTGATCTACTTCGGATTGGCGAGCGTCATGATGCAGTGGCTGGTGGGGTAGGGGACATTCGTCCTGCGTAGCAATTCTGCTACGATCCGGCCATGCGAACTCTGGCGCAACGAGATCTCCGCAATCACAGTGCCCAGGTCCTCCGAGAGGCTGAGGCGGGCGAACACTTCACGATCACGGTCGGGGGCCGACCCGTCGCGATTCTGGGGCCTCAGCCGCGTCGACACTGGGTTCCAAGGGACGAGTTCCTTTCCCTCCTGCGGACCTTGCCGCGAGATCCTACGCTGCTGGAGGATGTCGCTGAGGTGGGTGACAGTCTTTCGGAGTTGGCTGATCCATGGCAGCGTTGAATCGGGGTTTGCTCGATACCTCGGTGTTGATCGACTTGGCGGACGACGACAGCCTAGGCTTACGCCTCCCGGCGCACCTCGCAATCTCGGTGGCCACGCTCGCTGAGCTGCACTTCGGTGTCCTGGTCGCGAAAGACGAGTCGATGCGGCAGCTTCGTTTGCGGCGCCTCGGTGCCTTCGAATCGACCTTCGAGGCTCTTCCGATCGACGGCGCCGTGGCCCGCGCTTTTGCATCGGTAGCACATGCAGTGAGACTTGCGGGCCGCCAGCCTCGGTCTCGAGTCATGGACCTGTGGATCGCGGCGACGGCCCTGGCGAACGGGATTCCTCTCTTCACCCGCAATGCAGCTGATTTCGAAGGTCTGGCAGGCCTTCTAGAGGTTCGTTCCGTGTGAAATCGGAACGCGAGTCAGACTCGGACGACCAGGCCCGAAGATCACCGCCCTCCAGCCTCCGCCGGTCCCATCTCCAGCACCCACTTCCCGCGCCGATCCGGCAGTGCCAAGGCGTTTCTCAGCACGACCAAAAACCGGTTGCGCGTCCAGTTCGTGGCGCCGAAACGGGCCAAGTGATCGGTCTGGGCTTGGCAGTCGATGAGTTGGAAGCGCCAGTGCACGAGATTCGCGGCCAAGGTCGCGAAGGCCACTTTCGAAGCCTCGGGTTCGAGGGCGAACATCGATTCGCCGAAGAAGACGCGGCCCAGGGACACGCCGTAGAGCCCGCCCACCAAGCGGCCGTGGCGCCAGGTTTCGATCGAGTGGGCGAAGCCCTGGCGGTGGAGCTCGCGATACCCGACGAACATTTCGGGGGTGATCCAGGTACCGAGCTGATCGGGTCGCGGAATGCGGGCGCAGGCTGCCACCACGGCCTCGAAGGCCGTATCCGCGCGGACTTCGAAGCGGCCCGAGCGCAGGGTCTTGGCGAGCGAGCGGCCGACGTGGACCCGTTCTGGGCGCACGGCGAAGCGGGGGTCGGGAGAGAACCAGGGGAGCGGCATACCCTCGTGGGGCCACGGGAAAATGCCGCGGCGATAGGCGGCCAGCAGCAGATGGGGCTCCGGCCGGGCGCCGACGGCCAAGACGCCGTCCTCGTTGGCCCGGCTCGGTCGCGGGAAGGGCGAGGGGGAGCGGCCGACTTTCAACGGCTCGACCGGCGGCGCCACAGGGCGTACACCGGGACTCCGGCGAGAAAGATCACGCAACCCAGCAGGGCGTTCTTGGGTTCGGTGAAGAACACGTTGACCACGATGCCCGCGGCCGCGAGGCTGAAGAGCAGCGGCACCCAAGGGTAGAGCGGAACGGCGAAGGGCCGCGCGGCGTCGGGCCGCTTGCGGCGCAGCACGATCAGGGCCAAACCGCTGGCGGCGAAAAAGATCCAGTCCGCGAAAACGGCATAGGCGAGGAGCTTCTCATAGGCGTGGAAGAGCGCAAACACGGCTGCCAAGCCGCCTTGAAGAGCGATGGCCGCGGTGGGCACTTGGAAGCGCGGCGACAGTTTGGCGAGCTGCTGAAAGAACAGACCGTCCGCCGCCATGGCGTAGTACACCCGGGGAGCCGCCAGGATCGACAGGTTCAGGAACCCGAAGGTCGACACGACGATCAGCAGGCTCATCAGCCGGGATCCCCAGTCTCCCGCAATGCGCGCCGCCAGGTCCGCCGCAGGCGTCTCGGTGGCGGCGAGGGCTGGAGCCCCGAGGACGTGGACGTAGGCGACGTTGGCGCCGAGGTAGACCGTGATCACGATCCCGACACCCCAGAGGATGGCCCGCGGCAGATTCCGTTCCGGTTCGCGGACCTCCTCGGCGACGTAATTGAGGTTCTGCCAGCCGCCGTAGGCGAACATGGCGGGGATCAGGCCGGCGAAGAACGCCGACAGCAGTCCGAAGCCGGCGAGATGGGGCGGAGCGACGGGACTGAGCTCGATGCCCGCGGCGTCCGGTACCGTGAAGGCCCCTGCGATCAGCACGGCGATCGCCACCGTTTTGGTCAGGGTGATGACGTTCAGCAGCACCGAGCCGGGCTTGATGCCGCAAGCATGGAAGGCCGAAACGAGCACCAGGATGGTACAGGCCAGGATCGGAACGCGGCCAGGGTCGAGCCCGACGAGTTTCGTCAGGTACTGCGCGAAGGCCACCGCCACCGCCGCCGTGGCCCCGGTCTGGACAATCCACAGCAGCGCCCAGCCATGGAGGAACGCGGCCAAGGGGTGGAACGCCTCGCGAAAAAAGGCGTACTGACCTCCGACCTTGGGCAGGACCGTCGAAAGCTCGGCGAACACCAAGGCCCCCAAGAGGGCGATGAAGCCACCTGCCAACCACACACCGAGCATCAGCGCCGGCGTTTCCACCGCGCGCGCCACCACGGCCGGGTTGATGAAGATGCCCGAGCCGATGATGCCCGAGACCACGATCATCGTGGCGTCGAACAACGTCAGCCGGCGGGCGAAGCCGGGAGAAGCCGCGGGCGAGCGGGGCATGGCGCGGAAGCGTAGCCGGTTTGAAGCCCGCGGGCCAGCAGAGGGCTGTTGAGAAACCGATGTGGTTCAGCGAAGGGCCGTCCGATTCCCACCCGCGCTACACTCTTCCCAGCATGTCCGACACCACTTCTCGCGCGCCGCGCTTGGCGGCGATGCGGCGCGTTCGGGGTGATCTCTACGAGCTCGCCGCGCCGCCGACCGATCCTCATCTGTCGAACGCCGACCTCGCGCCGACCCGGGTGGAGGAGCGCACCTGGAGCGCGTACCACATCGCGGCGTTGTGGGTGGGCTTGGCGGTGTGCATTCCCACCTACATGTTGGCGGCCGGGTTGGTCGAAGGCGGCATGAACTGGTGGCAGGCGCTGCTCACCATCCTGCTCGGCAACCTGATTGTCTTGGTCCCGATGGTGTTGATCGCCCATGCCGGCACCCGCTTCGGCATTCCTTTCCCGGTGCTCGCTCGGGCGTCCTTCGGCACGCGCGGGGCACACTTGCCGGCGCTGCTGCGCGGCCTCGTGGCCTGCGGTTGGTTCGGCATCCAGACCTGGATCGGCGGCCAGGCCATCCACACGATGTTGACCACCCTGTGGTCCGGTTGGGCGAACGTTCCGGCGGCGCCCTGGTTGGCCTTCGGGGCCTTCTGGCTCGCCAACATGGTGATCGTGGTCAAGGGCAGCGGGGCGATCAAGAAGCTCGAGGCCTGGGCGGCGCCCTTCTTGCTGGTGGCAGGCTTGGCCCTGCTGGCTTGGGCAGTGACGCGGGCGGGGGGCTTCGGGCCAGTGCTGGCGCGCCCGAGCCGGTTCGCGACCACGGGAGAGTTCTTCGCCTTTTTCGTGCCGTCGCTGACCGCTATGGTGGGCTTCTGGGCGACTCTGGCGCTCAACATCCCCGATCTGTCGCGTTACGCCGAGAGCCAGCGCGCCCAGGTCCGGGGTCAGTTCTACGGCCTGCCGACGACCATGGCGCTGTTCGCGTTCATCGGGGTCGCCGTGACCTCGGCGTCGGTGGTCATTTTCGGCGAAGCGATCTGGGACCCGGTGGCCCTGCTGGCGAAGCTCGGCAACCCGCTGGTCTTGGTCTTGTCGTTGTTCGCCCTGATGATCGCGACGCTGACCACCAACGTCGCCGCCAACGTGGTGGCTCCGGCCAACGGCTTCGCCAACCTGTGGCCGGCGCGAATCACCTTCGCCGTCGGCGGCCTGCTGACCGGCGTCCTCGGCATCGCCATCCAGCCCTGGCGTCTGCTCGCGGACTACGGCACTTACATCTTCGGCTGGCTGGTGGGTTACTCCGGCTTCCTCGGACCGATCGCCGGCATCTTCATCGCCGACTACTGGCTGGTGCGCAAGGCCCGGCTGTCGCTCGCGGATCTCTACGCCGACGACGGGATCTACGGTCGCTTCAACCCGCGGGCGTTCGTCGCTTTGGTCGTTGGCGTCGGAGCCGCCTTGGCGGGTCTGGTGTGGCCCGCCGTGCGGGTGCTCTACGACTACTCGTGGTTCGTCGGCTTCGGCGTCGCCTTCGGGCTGTACGCTTTTCTGATGCGCGGCACACCGGTGCTGGACCTGGCTGGGACGTCCTCGACCCCGGGCACGTAGACTCAGTCTCGTGGAACGCCTGACCCCCGATCCCGATCTCGAGCGCCTGGTCCAGCAGCTGAACCAGGGTGCGCCGGCGCCGCCTCCCTTCGAGCGGGTGGTGACCCGCGAGGAGCCCGTGTCCGTGTCGTCGCCGACCCTGGGGCTCGACTCGGGGCGGCGGGAAACTGTCGATTCCAGTGGCACGCTGGCCCGCCTTCTCGCCGAAACGGTGCGCCGCGGAGCCTCCGATCTCCTACTCGTGCGCGGCTTGCCGCCGGTGGTGCGCATCGACGGCAAGCTCGTGTGGTTGTCCGAGGAGGCCCTCGACGGAGCGCAGATCCACGGCCTTTTTCGCGAGCACCTGGGAGAACGCGGCCGGCGTGACTTCGCCGAGCGCGGCGCGGTGGACTTTTCGCTCCGGGCGCCGGTGGGGGAGGGCGCGGGCGGCGGTCGACGCTTCCGGGTGAATCTTCATCGCCAACGCGGGGAAGCGGCGGCGGCCCTCCGCACGTTGCCGCGGGAGATTCCGACGCTGGCCGGCCTGCACCTGCCCGCCGCCCTCGCCGAGTTGGTGCGGCCCGCGCGCGGCCTGGTGCTGCTCTGTGGCCCCGCCGGGTCGGGCAAGACCACCACGCTGGCCGCTTTGGTCGGCGAGCTCAACCGTTCCCGGCCGTGCCATATCGTGACCATCGAGGACCCGGTCGAGTACGAGCACCGCTCGCAACTCGCGGTCATCGAACACATCGAGATCGGGCGCGATGCGCGCTCCTTCTCCGAGGCCTTGGTCGCCGCCCTGCGCCAAGACCCAGAGGTGCTCCTGGTCGGTGAGATGCGCGATCTCGAGACCATCTCGACCGCCCTCACCGCTGCCGAAACCGGCCATCTGGTGCTCGCCACGCTCCACACCAACGATGCCGTGCAGGCCGTGCACCGCCTGGTCGACGTCTTTCCCGCCAGCCAGCAGAGCCAGGTTCGCCAGCAACTCGCGGTCTGCCTCCACGCCGTGGTTCACCAGCAACTGGTGCCCAAGGCCGACGGCCGCGGGCGCCTGCCGGCAGTGGAGATCCTCCAGGCGACGCCGCCGGTCCGTCATCTGATTCGCAGCGAGCAGCTTCAGAAGCTCTACAACGAGCTCGTCCTCGGCCAACGCCACGGCATGGTAACGCTCGAGAGCTCGCTGGCCCGCCTGGTCCGCGAGGGCCAAGTGACACTCGAAGACGCCCAGATCCGCAGCGGCCGGCTCGACGAGCTCGCGGCGCTGTTGCGGTAGGGCAGCTCCTTGGCGAAACATCTGCCCGGTGCCGTCGTTCTGGGGACATGCCGCCTCCCCACGCCATCGAAACTTTTGCTCTGACGCGACGCTTTCCCAGCGGCCACGGCGTCCAGCCCTTGGACCTGGCAGTGCCCGCGGGTTGTCTCTACGGTTTCCTGGGACCGAACGGTGCCGGCAAGACCACCACCATTCGCCTGCTGCTCAGCCTTCTGCGGCCGGATGCCGGCGAGGTCCGGCTGTTCGGCGAGCCGGTCGGCCCCGGGCGGCGAGCAGCTCTCCGCCACGTCGGCGCGCTGGTCGAAGCACCCTCGCTCTATCCGCACCTGTCGGGCCGGGACAACCTGGAAGTCACCCGCCGCTTGCTGTCTCTACACAAGACGCGGCTCGACGAAGTACTGGCCCTGGTCGACTTGACCGCAGAGGCCCACCGCACCGTCCGGGAGTACTCCCTCGGCATGCGCCAGCGTTTGGCCCTCGCCCTGGCGCTCCTGCCTGATCCCCGGCTCCTGATCCTCGACGAGCCCTCGAACGGGCTCGACCCGGCGGGCATTCAGGACCTGCGGGTCCTGCTGCGGCGCCTGGTGGCGGAGCGCGGCTTGACGGTGTTCCTATCGAGCCACTTGCTGGCGGAGATCGAGCTGGTGGCGACCCACGTCGGCGTCCTACACCAGGGGCGGCTGCTGTTCGCAGGGACCCTCGACGAGCTGCGCCGGCGAAGCCAGCCGAAGCTGCGGATCACCTGCGACGACGCCGGCCGGGCGGCGGGGCTGCTGGCGGCGTTCGAGGACGCGCCGCCCGATCGCCAGAACCAGACGTTGATCCTGGTGCCGCGCCGCTCGAGCCCGGCGGAGCTCAATCGCCGGTTGGTCGAAGCCGGCATCGCGGTCCACGAGTTGGTGACGACCGCCCCGTCGCTCGAGTCGCTCTTCTTCGACTTGACCGGTGCCCCGTTGGAGGTGAACCATGGCTGATTTCTTCCGGGCCGTGGCTGCCGAGGGGGTCAAGATCCGCGGCACCCTCGCGCGCCGCCTTTGTTGGGTGGCTCCGCTGGTCGTCGTCGGCCTCGACGTTGCCATGTTACTGGTCCGCAAGTTCGGCGATCGGCCGGTGCCGGCACCGGCGGAGGCTTGGCTGAGTTTCGCCCAAGAGGCCTTCGGCCTGTGGACCTTCCTGATGCTGCCGCTGTTCATCACCCTCCAGTCGGCGCTCCTGGCGCAGCTCGAACACGGCGAACGGCAGTGGAAGCACCTGCTGGCTCTGCCGGTGGGCAAGACGGTGCACTACCACGCCAAAGTGGCGGTCCTCGTGGCCATGATCTTCAGCGCCTTCCTGTTCCTGGGGATCTTCATCTTGATCGGCGGGCACTTCCTGGCCTGGGCTAAGCCGTCGCTGGGGATTGCCGGTCCCGGTCCCTTCGGCTACCTGCTGACGAAGAGCCTCCAGGTCTTCTTGATCTCGACCGCGATGATCACGATCCACACCTGGATCGCGATCCGCTGGACGAGCTTCACCGTCGCCGTGGCCACCGGCATGAGCGCCACGGTGATCGGCTTTCTGGTCGGGCAGTCCGAATACCGGGCTTACTACCCGTGGTCCATGGCCCTGCAAGTTCTGGGGGGCAAGGCGGTCGAGCCCGGCCCAGCCATCGCCACCGCCCTGCTCGTGGCGGCGGTGGCCTATGGACTGGGGCTGTGGGACTTCCGGCGGCGGGAGTTTTCGTAGGCCCGGATTCGAGGGCCAACGGCCCGGGATGTCGGAGTCGCGCCTACCGCTCGACCCAGTAGTTCGGGGCTTCCTTGGTGATCACCACGTCGTGGGCGTGGGATTCCTTGAGGCCCGCGGACGAGATCCGGACGAACTTCGCCTTGGTCGAGAGCTCTTCGATCGTGGCGCAGCCGGCGAGGCCCATGCCGCTGCGGAGGCCGCCGGTGAGTTGCAGGAGCATCTGATGGACGCTGCCTTTGAACGGCACCATGCCCTCGATGCCCTCGGGCACCATCTTCGACAGCGCGCCGGAGCCTTCCTGGAAGTAGCGGTCGGCACTGCCCTTGGCCATGGCGGAGAGGGAACCCATGCCGCGGTAGGCCTTGTAGGTGCGGCCCTGGTAGAGGATCGTCTCGCCGGGGGCTTCTTCCGTGCCCGCGAACAACGAGCCGATCATCACCGTCGAGGCCCCGGCCACGATCGCCTTGGTGATGTCGCCGGAGAACTTGATGCCGCCGTCGGCGATTACCGGAATGCCGTGGCGGCGCGCGACCCGCGAGACTTCCTGAATAGCGTAGATCTGCGGCACGCCCGCGCCGGTGACGATGCGTGTGGTGCAGATCGAGCCCGGGCCGATGCCGACTTTGACGGCGTCGGCGCCGCGCTCGATGAGCGCCAAGGCCCCCTCCGCGGTCGCCACGTTGCCAACCACCAGCGGGGTCCCGGGAAACTGCACCCGCAGCTTCTCGAGGGCGGTCAACACCCCCAGGCTGTGGGCGTGGGAGGAGTCGAGCACGAGCATGTCGACGCCGGCCTTGACCAACGCGTCGGCGCGTTCGAGGTAGTCACCGGAAGCTCCGACGGCGGCGCCGACGCGCAGCCGGCCGAGGCTGTCCTTGCAGGCGGTAGGGAACTCGATGTGCTTCTGGATGTCCTTGACCGTGATCAGGCCCTTGAGGTTGCCCTCGCGATCGACCACCAGCAGCTTTTCGATGCGGTGATGGTGCAGGACGCGTTTGGCCTCGTCGAGCGTGGTGCCCTCGGGAACCGTCACCAGGTTCTCGTGGGTCATCAAGCTGTGGATCGGGCGGTCGAGGTCGGTTTCGAAGCGCAGGTCGCGGTTGGTCAGAATGCCGACCAGGCGCCCTTCGCCATCGGTCACCGGGACCCCCGAGATGCGGTAGCGCGCCATCACCTCGAGGGCCTCGCGAATGCGCTGCTCGGGCCGCATCGTCACCGGATCGACGATCATCCCGGCTTCCGAGCGCTTGACCATGTCCACCTCGGAGGCCTGGGCGGTCACCGAGAGGTTCTTGTGCAAGATGCCCAAGCCGCCCTCCTGGGCGAGGGAGATGGCGAGATGGGCTTCAGTGACCGTGTCCATGGCCGCCGAGACGACCGGAATGTTGAGCGAAATGCCGCGACACAGCTCGGTGCGCAGCGAGACCTGGGCGGGATGAACTTCCGACAGACCGGGAACGACCAGGACGTCGTCGAAGGTCAAGGCCAGCCGCGGTTCCTGTTCCAACATGTTGATGGGGCTCCGAAGAGGGGATGTCGCCCGCCGGGTGTGGGCCGGCGAGGCCGGCAGGATATCACCTCAGCCGACGCCCACCTCGGTACCATGACACTTCTTGAACTTCTTGCCCGAGCCACAGGGGCAGGGATCGTTGCGGCCGACTTTGTCGAACTTGCGGGCGGTGGCCATGGGCGGTGGGCCCGGCAGCCCCGGCGGGCGCGCTCCACCGACCGGCCCCGGGCTCGCCCCGGCACTGGCCGCAGGGTTCGAGAACGCCATGCGCTGGGGAGCGATCCGCTGCTCGCGCTGGCGCCGCTCGGCCAATTGCTCCTGGGACACGGGCTCGACGCGGAACAGGTTGCGCAGCACGGTGTCTTCGACGCGTTCCTTCATGCCCTGGAACAGATCGAAGCTCTCCCGTTTGTACTCCTGGAGCGGGTCGCGCTGGCCGTAACCCCGCAGCCCGATGCCTTCCTTCAAGTGGTCGAGGGCGAGCAGGTGCTCCTTCCAGGCGTGGTCGACCACCCGCAGCAGCAGGTCCCGCTCGACGTAACGCATGAGGTCGGCGGTGAAGCGCTGTTCCTTGGCCTCGTACTTGTGGCTGATCACCGACCACAACTGCGCTCGCAGGTCGTCGATGCCGAGCTCTTCGAGGCGTAGACCGAGGGCGTTGACGTCGAGATCGAAGAAGTCGAGTAGGTCCGTCGCGAGGGCGTGCAGGTTCCAGTCCCGCGGATCGGTGTTGTCCGGGCAGTGGGTGCCGAGCAAGCCGTCGAGGACGTCCTCGGCGGTGCGCAGGACGTAGTCCTTGCCTTCCTTGCCGGAGAGGATGTCGCGGCGCAAGGTATAGATCGCCTCGCGCTGCTTGTTCATCACGTCGTCGTATTCGAGCAGGTGCTTGCGAATTTCGAAATTGCGGCCTTCGACCTGCTTCTGGGCCCGAGCGATGGCCTTGGTGACCATGTTGTGCTCGATCGCCTCGCCCTCTTCCATGCCGAGCTTGCCCATCAGGTTCTGGACCCAGTCGGCCGCGAAGATCCGCATGAGGTCGTCTTCGAGCGAGAGGAAAAACCGCGACGAACCGGGGTCGCCCTGACGACCCGAACGGCCGCGCAACTGGTTGTCGATGCGCCGCGATTCGTGGCGCTCGGTGCCCAGGATGTGGAGGCCGCCGGCGGCCAACACCTCTTCGCGCTCGGCCTGCCAGATCTGTTGATAGCGCTGGAGCGCCGCCTCGTAGGCCTCGGTCTCGGTCTCCGGATCGGCCTCGGCACGGGCGAGTCCCTCGGGGTTGCCGCCGAGCACGATGTCGGTGCCGCGACCGGCCATGTTGGTGGCGATGGTCACCGCGCCTTTGCGGCCGGCCTGCGCCACGATGGCGCCCTCGCGTTCATGGAACTTGGCGTTCAACACGACGTGGGGGACGCGCCGGGCCTTGAGGCGCTTCGAGACCAACTCGCTCTTTTCGATCGAGACGGTACCGACCAGCACCGGCTGGCCCCGCTTGTGGCAGTCCTCGATCTCGTCGACGACCGCCTTCCACTTCTCCTCGCCGGTGCGATAGACGAGGTCCGCCCGGTCCTTGCGGAGCACGTCGCGGTGAGTGGGGATCACGGTGACGTCGAGCTTGTAGATCTGCCCGAACTCGGTGGCCTCGGTGTCCGCGGTGCCGGTCATGCCCGCGAGCTTCTTGTACATCCGGAAGTAGTTCTGGAAGGTGATGGTGGCGAGGGTTTGGTTCTCGCGTTCGATCTGCACACCTTCGCGCGCCTCGACGGCCTGGTGCAGGCCATCGGACCACCGCCGACCGCTCATTTTGCGGCCGGTGAACTCGTCGACGATGACGACCTTGCCGTCTTCGATCAAGTAGTCGACGTCCCGCTTGTACAGGTGGTGGGCGCGCAGGCCCTGGTTGACCCCGTGGAGCAGGTCCATGTTGATCGGGTCGTAGAGGTTGTCGACGCCCAGCAGCTGTTCGACGCGGGCCACACCGTCGTCGGTCAGGGCCACGGAACGGGCCTTCTCGTCGACCAGGAAGTCGCCGGTGGTGGTCTTCGAGCCGTCCTTGTGTTCGGTCTCTTCACCGCGCACGAGGGCGGGGATGATCCCGTTGATCCGGTAGTACTTGTCGATCGACTCTTCGGACGGACCGGAGATGATGAGCGGCGTCCGGGCCTCGTCGATGAGGATCGAGTCGACCTCGTCGACGATCGCGAAATGATGCCCGCGCTGGACCATCTGGTCGAGGTCGAACTTCATGTTGTCGCGCAGATAGTCGAAGCCCAGCTCGTTGTTGGTGCCGTAGGTGACGTCGGCAGCGTAGGCGGCCTTGCGCTCGGCATCCGAGAGGTCATGCTGAATGACGCCCACGGTCATGCCGAGGAAGCGGTAGACGCGACCCATCCAGTCGGCGTCGCGACGGGCGAGGTAGTCGTTGACGGTGACCAGGTGGGCACCCTTGCCTTCGAGGGCGTTCAAATAGATCGGCAGGGTCGCGACAAGGGTTTTGCCCTCGCCGGTCTTCATTTCCGCAATGCGGCCCTGGTGGAGTACCACGCCACCGATCATCTGAACGTCGTAGTGGCGCATGCCGAGAGTGCGCCAGGCTGCCTCGCGCACGACCGCGAAGGCCTCGGGCAGGAGATCCTCGAGGGTCTCGCCCTGGGCCAAGCGACCCCGAAATTCAACGGTTTTGCCGCGCAGCTCGTCATCCGAGAGCGGCTTGATCGAAGGTTCGAGGGCATTGATGCGGGCGACCAGCGGCTGGATCTTCTTGATGTCGCGTTCGTGCTGGCTGCCGAAGACCTTGGTCAGGAGGGTATTGAACATGCGGGGTTTCCGTCGTTGTTTGAGGTCGCGCGGTTACAACCGGCGAACTGTAGCAGAAGATTCCAGGCCCATCCCGAGTGGGGACGACGGCTTCGTCACCCTGGTCCGACCATCACGACCCGTGCCGTAGGGGCGACGCATGCGTCGCCCTCCGCCCGGTGACCGCGACCTACCACCAAGGGCGACGCCTGCGTCGCCCCTACTCTTCTTTGTCGAGGATGTAGGCCAGGGGGTTGATCGCTTCGCCGTCCACGTGCACCTCGTAGTGCAGGTGGTAGCCGGTGGAGCGACCGGTGTTGCCGACGAAGCCGACGACGTCGCCGCGTTTGACCGCTTGGCCGGGCTCGACTGCGAGGCGCGACATGTGGCCGTAGCGGGTCAACACACCGAAGCCGTGGGACAGGGTGACGGCGTTGCCGAGCATCCGGAGATCCCCGGCGTGAATGACGATACCGTCCGCGGTGGCGTGTACGGGCCGACCCGGCGGGGCGGCGATGTCGATCGCGGGGTGGTGGGCGGCGCCGCCGTGGATGGGGTCGCGCCGGGTACCGAAGCCGCTGGTCACGATGCCCTTGACCGGTGTGATCGAGGGCGTCGACGAGAACCACCGGAGGCGTTCTTCGAGCCGGTGCTCGACCTGATCGAGCCGGGTGGCCAGGCGCTTGGCGCGGAATTCCACGAAGGCGAGGTCGAGGTCGTCTTCGATCGCACCGCCGACGCCGGCATCGGCGACATCGAGATTCTCGATGCCGGCCACGATGGCGAGCTTGCGGGTGCGGGATTCGTAGTTGCCAAGCTCCTTCTGGAGTTTGCCGAGCGTCTCTTCGAAGGAGCGGTTGGTTTCCCGAAGCTTCTCGATCTCGGCGCTCATGCGCTGCACTTGGCCGCTCTCCGAGCCGCCCGCGAGCAGCCAGAACAACCCCGTGCCGGCACCGAGCAGAGCCAGGCTCACGGCGCCGAGGACGAGGGCGACCTGGAGGTTCGTGACGCGCCATTTACGCAGGCGAGACTGCGCATGGGGGACGAGGATGACCGTATGGTGTTTTGTCGCCATGAAACGGTTCGGCCGTTCGAGTCTCACGAAAATTGTCGGGTCGGTTGACCGCTTGGACGTCCCGATTCTAGTGAGCGGAAGGCGGCTGTCAACCCGCGGCCGGGTAGTGGCACGAAGTCCCCAAATATTTCAGTGCTGAAAAATGTTGCTGTAGCATTTTCAGGGTTGGCGAAGGAAATTGGCGGAACGGGAAGATGGCGCGGCGAAGGACGCCCGGGTTCGAAAACGGGTATGTCATCAGCCAATTCACCGTTTTGAATCCAAAAAGTCGTTTCCGGGAACACGGCGGACGACCGGCCTGTTGTGGGCGATGCCATGAACCCACCGACCGCCCTCTCCCAACGCCGGACGTTCGCCGTCACCGGCATGACCTGTGCGGCCTGCTCGGCTGCCGTCACCCGCCGGCTCGAGGCCGTGCCGGGCGTCCAGGAGGCCTACGTCAATCTGGTGACCCACGAAGCGACGGTTCTGACCGGCCCCGAGGAGGTCCCCTGGCCGCGCCTGGTCGCGGCGGTGGAGGCCGCGGGCTTTGGTGTGCCGGCCACGAGCGCGGCTGGCGAAGTCACGGCCCCCGGCCCGAAAGACCTCTCCGGTCCGGTGGTCGCGGCGCTGGTGGGAGCTTCGTTGGTGATGATCTTCACGGCCCTCCTGCATCGGGCCTCGGGCGCCGGTCACGGCACGCTCGCGACCTTCGATCCCCTCATGATCGTCGCCGGTTGGTTCGCCCAAGGGCTGGTCGCCCTGGTGCCGGCCGTGGACCGGATGCCGCCGCCGTTCCTGCGCTGGACGCTGCTGTGCCTGACTCTGGGGATCTTCGGCGTCGCCGGCCGCGAGGTCTTCGCCAACGCCTGGCGGGGGCTGCGCCACGGCAGCGCCAACATGAACACCTTGGTCGCCCTCGGAGCCGGCACCGCCTTCCTGGCGAGCGCCGCGGTCACACTGGCGCCCGCGACCCTGCGCCGCTGGGGCGCCGCGGACGATGTCTACTTCGAAGCCGCGGCCTGGATCGTGGCCTTGGTGCTGCTCGGCAAACACCTCGAGCGCCGCGCCCTGGTGCGCACCCGGGGTGGTCTCGCGAGCCTGGGGGAGCTGACCGCCGGTCCGGTCCACCGCCTCGACGCGGCGGGTGAGGAAGCCGACGTGGCTCTCGCGCAGCTGGCGGTCGGCGAGCGTTTCCGGGTCCGGCCCGGGGAGCGGGTGCCGACCGACGGCCGGGTGATCGCGGGCGCTTCGGCGCTCGACGAGTCGATCGTCACCGGCGAGTCGATTCCGGTCGACAAGGCGCCGGGGGGCCGAGTCGTCGGCGGCACGCTCAACACCACGGGCGCGTTGGTCGTCGAGGCCACCAGCGTGGGCGAGCAGACGGTGGTCGCCGGAATCGCCCGCCTGGTCGCCGCCGCCCAAGCCTCGCGGGCGCCGGTGCAGCGCCTGGCCGACCGCGTGGCCGCGGTGTTCGTGCCGACCGTGCTGGCGATCGCTGTCGTCACTTTCGCCGTGTGGATGCTGTTCGGACCGGCGCCTCGGTTTGGCGGCGCGTTGTCCGCCGCGGTGGCGGTCCTGATCATCGCCTGCCCCTGCGCTCTCGGGTTGGCCACCCCCACGGCCTTGATCGCGGGGCTCGGCCGGGGCGCCGAGCGCGGCATCCTAATCAAAGGTGGCGAGGCCCTGGAGCGCGCCTCGCGGGTGACCACGGTAGTGTTCGACAAGACCGGCACGCTGACCTTGGGACGGCCGACCGTGACCCGGGTGGTGCCGGCCCCAGGCGGTCCGTCGAGCGATGAGATCCTGGCTTCTGCTGCTGCCGTCGAAGCGTTGTCCGAGCATCCCCTTGCGCGGGCGGTCGTTGCCGAGGCACGAACTCGTGGCCTGACGCTCGCGGCCGTCGAAGGCTTTCGGGCGACTCCCGGCGGTGGTGTCGAGGGGCGGGTGGGGGAGCGCCGCGTGCGGGTGGGGCGCGAGGGCTGGCTGGCCGGTTTCGGAGTGCGCACCGCGGCGCTGCAAGACGCGGCGGACACGGCAGCGCGGGGCGGCGAGACCGTCGTCTGGGTGGCTCTCGGGCCGACTCTGGCGGGCCTGCTGACCCTGGCGGATGCACCGCGGGAGGAAGCTGTTGGGGCCATCGCCGCCCTCCGGGCGCGCGGTCTCGGCGTCGCCGTGTTGTCTGGCGATCGCCCCGAGGCGGTAGCGGCGCTGGCGGCCACCCTGGGCATTGACGAGGCCGTCGGGGGCCTGCTGCCGGCGGACAAAGTCGAGTGGATCCGGGCGCGGCAGACCGGCGGGGCGGTGGTGGCGATGGTCGGCGACGGCGTCAACGACGCCCCCGCGCTGGCCCGCGCCGATGTCGGCATCGCCCTCGGGACGGGAGCAGACGTCGCCGTCGAGGCCGCCGACGTGGCGCTTCTGGGCCGCTCCGTGGCCGGCGTCGTCGAGGCCCTCGATCTCGCCCGCGGCACCCTGCGGGTGATCCGCCAGAACCTCGGCGGCGCGTTTCTCTACAACAGTTTGGGGATTCCCTTGGCCGCGGGCGTGTTGTTCCCCTGGACCGGCGCGTTGCTGTCGCCCCTGGTGGCCTCGCTGGCCATGAGCCTGTCGAGCTTGACCGTGGTGGGTAACAGCCTGCGCCTGCGCCGGCTCAAACTCGGGGCAGGTTCGTAAGGCGCAGACCGACTTCGACCGCGTTCCGGGCGCCGCCGAGCGTGAGGTTGTCCATCACCGCCCAGATCACGAACAAGCCGGGAGCTCCCGGCGCCGGCCGGATACCGCCCACGATCAAATCCTGTTCGTTCGCCACCTCGACGGGGCCGGGCATGCCGGGGCGCTCGTCGCCGTCGGTGTCGAGGGTGACGAAGCCGGTGGCCGTCAAGGCGCGTTCGAGATCCTGGACGGTGACCGTCGAACCGGCAGGGAAACGAGCGAAGACGCTCGCGGCCACGCCGTGGAAGATGGTGCCCTGCAGTACCTCCGCCGCTACTTCGACCGTGGCCGGCAGGCCGAGTTCGCGGAGGATCGCGGTCAGAGTACCCGGAGCGACGTCCGGAGCCGGGTAGAGGTTGAAGGCCAACTGCCGATCCCAGCGGGTCTTCGGAGACGAGGTCATGGCGATGATGCTGCGGCCTTGCTCGAAGATCTCTTCGAGGGCCTCTTGGCCGAACATCGACACCGGCTGGACCACGGTGGCGGTGACCGACTCGAGACCGAGCGGGACGAGAGGAAACAGCAGGTGGGCCAACGTGACGGCCCCGGGGTGGGGCGAACGCAGGCACTCGCCGGGCGCTGCCGAAGCATCGTTGATCCCGAGCACGACGGCGCGGCCATCGTGGGCGGTGGCGTCGGTCGAGAGCAGGATCGCGGTCGTGCCCGGCGGACGGTCCGCCAGCAACTTGCGGCTGTGTTCCTCGGCACCCCCGCAGGCGAACACCAGGTCGGCACTGGCCAGGCTCGAGGTGTCGGCCCGGGCTACCAGGGTGGCTTCACCGTAGGCTTCGGTGACCGTCCCCACGGCGGTGTCGTCGGTGGCCAGCAGCTCGAGACGGTGGGGCGGGCCGGGCAGCCGCTCGAGGGTCTCGCGAACCTCGCGGCCGAGCAAAGTCGTGGGGTCGAGAATCACGATGCGGTTCACGATGCGGGTTCCCCTTCGGGGCGTTTCCGTCCCCAGCGGCCGGTCAACCAGCCCAGGGGACCGGAAGCGGTGTACAGAATCGCGACCACCAGGAAAAACGCCGCGGGTTCCGTGGCCAAGACGACCAGCACCACGGCCAAGGGCAACACCACGCGATAACTTAGGCGACGGCGCAGGTCGAGGCGCTTGAAGCTCCAGTACCGGAAAGTCGAGACCTCGAGGCTACCGATCAGGAGCAGCACGCCGAACATCATCGCGCTCGAAGAGTGGCGCCATTCCTGGTCCGGCATGTAGAAGAGCAACGAGCAAATGGCGCCCGCGGCGGCCGGAGACGGCAGTCCGACGAACCAGCGGCTGTCCGTGACCTTCGACTGGACGTTGAAACGTGCCAAGCGGGTGGCGGTGCACACCATGTAGTAAGCCGGGATCAGCCAGCCGATGCGTCCGTAGTCGTGCAGACCCCAGAAGAAGGCCAACAGGGCCGGCACGACACCGAACGTAAAGGCGTCGGCCAGGGAGTCGAACTCGCGGCCGAACTCGCTCTCCGTCTTGGTCATTCGGGCGATGCGGCCATCCAGGGTGTCGAGCACCGCGGCGATGAAGACTGCCCAGGTGGCGTTGCGAAACAACTCGCTGGCCTCGGGACCCATCAGGTTGGATCCCCGGAAAGCCGACACGATGGCGTAGAACCCGAGCAACATATTGCCGAGGGTGAAAAGGCTCGGCAGGACGTAGAGGCCGCGCCGGACCGGGCGCCGTGCCGGCCCCGAGACGTGGGTAGCGTCCAGGGGGTCGCGGTTCACGGCAACCCCGCGGGGGGCAAGGCCAGAATGGTTTCGCCGTTTTTCACGCGGTCCCCTTTCTTGACTTGTACCGCGTAACCGGCGGGGACCAACAGGTCCACCCGCGAGCCGAACTTGATCACGCCGAGGGCCTGGCTGCGGGCGACGGAGTCCCCGGCATTCAGATAACAGACCACCCGCCGGGCGAGCAGGCCGGCAATTTGCCGGATGCCCACGCGGTCGCCGTTGGCCCGCTCGACCACGGAGAGGAAGTACTCGTTGACGTGATCGACATCGGGTTTGAACGCGGCTTCCTTCTTGCCCGGGGTCAGGCCGGCGTAGATCACCCGGCCGTCGGTCGGGACTTTCTGGACGTGGACATCGAAGACCGAGAGGAAGGTGACGATGCGTTCGAACTCCCCCGGTCCCACCTTGGGGTCCGAGATGCGATCGATCCGGGTCACGAGACCGTCCGCGGGCGCCAGGATGGCCCGCGGGTCCGCGGGCGGGTGGCGTTTGGGATCGCGGAAGAACAACAGGACGCCGAAGCCCAGGACGGCCAGGATGGCCGCGACCACGGGGTGGCGCAGCACCAGCGCCACCACCGCGGCGAGCACGAAGGGAAGGACGAAGGGTAGCGATTCGCGGGCGAATTTCATCTCAGACCACACGTCAAACCGCGACACGGGCCGCCGCGGCTTGGCGCAGCAGCGCTTCCATCTGGTCCTTGAGCGCCAGCTTGTGGAGCTTGATCTTCTTCTCTTCGGCCTCGTCGTCTTGAGACAACAGGGACCGGTGGTTGAGTTCTTCGATCCGCCGCTTGCAGTCCGCGTGTTCGTCGTGCAGCCGGCGGAACGCGGGGTCGGACTCGAGCAGTTCTTGGATCAGGGCTTCGCGCTCAGAAGCGGTCATGACGTGAGGTCCTCCTCGCGGGAAATTGGGTGGAGGGTCGAAGACGACGAGGCAACCCGGCGAAGGATCACCCGCGGCGTCGCTGGCTTTCGCTGGTCGAAGAAAATCCACATGTTTGGATCACTCGGGAGGATAACACGCGGGCCGCGGGCTCACCCGAACGGCCGGCACAACAGCAGCGCGTCCACCTCGCCGTAATACCGGGCCCTGCGGCCCACCGGGCGAAAGCCCAGGCTCGAGTAGAGCTCGAGGGCGGCGTGGTTGTCGGCGCGGACTTCCAGGTGGCAGAGGCTGACACCGCGGCGCGTGAGGGCTTCGAGGCCCTCGGCGAGCAACTGCCGCGCGAGCCCCCGGCGGCGGGCCTCGGGGGTGGTGGCAACTCGGAACAATTCAGCCTCCCCGGCGACGTCCCGGAACGAGGCATAGGCCACGATCCGGCCGTCCTCGGTCTCGGCTAGCAGCACGATGGCGGCCGGGTGGGACAGCTCGGCCGCGAGCAGACTCTGGTTCCACGGGTCCGGAAAGGCAATCGCTTCGATCGCCGCCAGACCGTCCAAGTCCCCCACTCGGGCCGGGCGGATCACCGCGCTCACGGCGTCACTCCCGAGGAGGTTCCGGCGCCGATCGGCGGCCGGGGTCGGGGCTCGCTGACCTCCGGAGCGCGCAGGTACAACGGTCGGGTCAAGCCCGCGGCGTCCCAGATTGGGGGGGACAGCGCGACGAGTCGCAGGGCCGCCGAGGCCAGCTCCGCGGGGACGATGCGGCGCCCGGCCTCCCCCGGGAGGCGGCCGAGGCCGAAGCCCACGAGGGTTTCCGGAGCCTCCGCGAGCAGCTCGTCGCTCGCCAGTAGCCGCGGCTCGGCGAGGGCCTCGGGCGCTTCGCCGGGCGCGAGGCGAAACGGCTGGGCGAACCACTCGCCACGGATAGCGTCGACCACCGCCCAGACCGTGCCGGTCTCCAGCTCCGAGGAGAGAGCGAGCACCGGCAGGGTCGGCACGGCGGCGGCTCGGACCCCGATGGCCTGGTGGCAACCGAGCACGGTGGCGAGGCCGACCCGCAGGCCGGTGAAGCTGCCCGGTCCGGCCAAGGCGACCATGGCCGCCACGTCGCGCACCCCGGCGCCGGCTTCGGAGAGAACCTCGTCGATCAGGCCGAGCAGCCGTTCGGAAGACTTGCGTAGCTCGACGGAGCGCACGGCGAGGGCGCTTCCACCGCGACCCACGGCCACCGAAACGATGGGGGAGGCGGCGTCCAGGGCGAGCACCAGGGCGTTGTCGGGTAACGAGTCGGAGGGTTCCGGAGCGGTCGGCACGGCGGCAGTATACTCACCGCCCATGTCGGCGGCGGCCCCCCTCCTTCCTACTCTCACTCCCACCTTGACCCCAATGCTCCGGCATTACCTGGAGGTCAAGGCCGAGCATCCCGATGCCTTGCTCTTCTACCGCATGGGCGACTTCTTCGAGATGTTCTTCGAGGACGCCGTCCGGGCCGCGCCGCTGCTCGAGGTCACTCTGACCTCGCGGCACAAGGGTACGGACAGCGAAGTCCCCATGTGCGGCGTGCCCCACCACGCGCTCGAGGGTTACCTGCGGCGAGCCATCGAAGCCGGGCTCAAGGTGGCGATCTGCGATCAGGTGGAGGACCCGGCGCAGGCCAAGGGGCTGGTGCGCCGCGAGGTCACCCGGGTGGTGACGCCGGGCACGTTGTCCGAGCCGGGGTTGCTCGAGGGCAAGGAAGAGAACTGGCTGGCGGCCGTGACCTGGGACGGCGAACGCGGCGGCGGTGCGTTCCTGGACGTTTCGACCGGCCAGTTCTTCCTGCGCCGTTGGAGCAGCGCCCAAGAGGGGGCCGACGATCTGCGGGTGTTCGCCCCGCGTGAAGTGCTCTCGGCCGAGGGCGCCGCGCTGCCCGAGCCGATCGCGCGCTTCCTCGAACGCGAGGCGGCCTGCCGCACGCCCTTGGCGGCCGGCCGTTGGCCCGAGGGCAAGCGGGCGGTCGAACTGCTCTGCCGCCACTTCGCCGTCGGTACTCTGCGCGGTTTCGGTCTCGACGACAAAGAGCCGGGCCTCGCGGCAGCGGCGGCGGCGCTCCAATACGCCCGAGACACGCAGCTTTCGGCCCTCGGCCACGTGCGAACGCTGGCCGTGCGCGATGCCCGCGACCACCTGGTGCTCGACCCCACGACTCTCCAGAACCTCGAGATCTTCCGCAGCCAACGCGACGGCGGGAAGAAGGGCACGCTCTTCGGGGTGCTCGACAAGACCCTGACGGCGCCCGGCGGTCGCCAACTGCGCGACTGGCTGCGCCGGCCCCAGAAGGACCCGGAAACCATCCGGCGGCGCCAGCGCGCCATCGCCGAGCTGCAGGAGGACCGGCTCGGCGAACGCGTGCGCGAGCGCCTACCCGCTCTCGGCGATCCCGAGCGCCTGTTGGCCCGCGCCGTGCTCGGCACGGTGACGCCGCGCGAGCTGGCGGCGCTGCGGGACGCTCTTCTGGCGGCTCCGGCGCTGTTCGGCGAACTGGTCGGAGCGCGAGCCGAGATGCTGGGCGAGATCGCCACCACGGACGTCTTGGGTGCCCTGTCGGCGGAGCTCTCCCGAGTGCTCGCCGAGGTGCCGCCCGCGAGCCTCGCCGACGGCGGGGTGATCGCCGCGGGGGTGGACGAAGAGCTCGACCGCGTGCGCTCCCTGGGCCAGGACTCGAAGCGCTACATCCTGGCCCTCGAGGCCCGCGAACGCGAGCGCACCAAGATCGCTTCGCTCAAGATTCGTTACAACTCGGTCTTCGGCTACTACATCGAGATCACCAAGGCCAACGCCCACCTGGTGCCGGACGACTACATTCGGCGCCAGACGCTGGTCAACGCCGAGCGTTACGTGACACCCGAGATCAAAGAACTCGAGGAGCAGGTGCTCTCCGCGGAGTCGCGGCAGCTGGCGCTCGAGGAGGGCCACTACCGGCGTCTGGTGGCGGCGGTGGCGGCGGCGGGGGAGGGACTCGCCCAGTTGGCCCGCGCCGTGGGCCAACTCGACACCTTGGCTGCTCTCGCGGAGGTCGCGCGGCGCGGCCGCTGGGTGGTGCCCAAGATCGGCACCGCGGGCGGGCCGATCCACATTCTCGAAGGTCGCCATCCGGTGGTCGAGGGCACCACCGCCGAGCCCTTCGTACCGAACGACGTCGAGTTGGACGGCGAGCGCTGCCAGATCGTCGTTCTGACGGGGCCCAACATGGGCGGCAAGTCGACCTACCTGCGCCAGGTCGCCCTCCTCGTGCTGCTCGCCCAGGTCGGCAGCTTCGTGCCCAACGACGTGATGCTGAACGGCAGCACCAGTCAGCTGGTCATCATCACCGGCCCGAACATGGGGGGCAAGTCGACGTTCCTGCGCCAGACCGCCCTGCTCAGCCTGATGGCCCAGGCCGGCTCCTTCGTGGCCGCACGGTCGGCCAAGCTGCCCGTGGTCGATCGGCTCTTTGCCCGCGTCGGCGCGTCCGACAATCTCGCCCGCGGCCAGTCGACGTTCATGGTCGAGATGCAGGAGACCGCGCTCATCCTGAACGGCGCGACCTCGCGCAGCCTCGTGGTACTCGACGAGGTCGGTCGCGGCACGGCGACCTTCGACGGCCTGTCGCTGGCCTGGGCGATCGTCGAACACCTGCACGAACACGCCCGGCCGAAGACGCTGTTCGCCACCCACTACCACGAGCTCACGGAGCTCGCGGCGCTGCTGCCGCGGGTCGTCAACCGGACCCTCGCGGTGCGCGAGTGGGGCGACAAGATCGTGTTCCTGCGCCGGGTGATCGACGGTGCCGCGGACAAGTCCTACGGACTCCACGTGGCCCGGCTGGCAGGCCTGCCGAGCTCGGTCGTGGAGCGCGCCCAGGAAGTGCTCGCGAACTTGGAAGCCCAGGAGTACGACTTGACCGGCCAACCCCGGCGCGCCCGCGGCGAGAGCGCCCCGGCCCCACCTCCGGTCGATCAGCTTACGCTCTTTGCGCCGCCCGAGGACGTGATCGCCAAAGTCCTGCGGGATCTCGACGTCGACCAGTTGTCGCCGCTCGCGGCCCTGAACCTGATCCATTCCCTGAAAGCGAGGCTCCCGTCGTGAGTGCCGCCGAACTGCTGATCGTAGGGGTCCCCGGCCCCGACCTCGACGACGACTCGGCCCAGCTACTGCGCACCGTGCGGCCCGGAGGGGTGATTCTCTTCCGGCGCAACGTGGACACCGTCGAGCGGCTGCGGGAGCTGGTCGCGGCGATCCGGCGAGCGGCGCCCGGGACGATCTTGTACAGCGATTCGGAAGGCGGAAGGGTGGACCGCCTGGCCGGCGTCGTGGGCGGCGCCCCGTCGGCCGCGGAGCTGGCCAAGCGCTCCTCCCAGGACATCGAGATCACCGGGTTCTGGGTCGGGCAGTCGCTGCGCCAGTTCGATCTCGACGTGGACTTGGCGCCGGTGGTGGACTTGGACCGTGGAATCGCCGGCAACGCCCTCGACGGGCGCTGCCTGGGCGCGAGCAAGGAAACCGTCACCCTGCGCGGCAAGGCGTTTCTCGCCGGTCTGCATCGGGCGGGCATCGGCGGCTGCCTGAAGCACTTCCCCGGGCTCGGGGGGGCGCGCGGCGACACCCACTTCGACACCGGGCTCGTGGACCTCACCAAGCTCGATCTGGCGCAGGACCTGGTGCCCTTCGTGGCCCTGGGTGAGCGCGCCGGGGCGCTGCTTATCAATCACGCCGTGTACCCGGCCCTGGACGGCGCGGAGAAGCCCGCCAGCTTGTCGCGCGGCATCGCCACCGGCTTGCTGCGAGAAAAGCTCGGATACACCGGTCTGCTGATCGCCGACGATCTCGAAATGCACGCCCTCGCACCCCACGGCGACCTCACCGCGCGCGCCGCCGCCGCCCTGGCCGCGGGCTGCGACCTGCTGCCGATCTGCCACAGCCTGGCCGAGACGCCGCGGATCGTGGCCGGCCTGTCCGGTGCCAAGCTCGCCGCCCGCGTGCGCGAGGCCCGCACCCGCCTCGCCGCCTACCGCGGTCACCTGGAGGTCCTGCGCGCCGGCCGTGGTGGCCGGGCACCGAGCCTCGAGACGGTAAGGCGGCGGATCGCAAAGATGGCGGCGGGGTAGGGGATCCTCCTGCTATTCTGCCCGGGCCGGGAAGAAAGGACATCCTCATGATTCGAAGCAAGATGTGCCGCTGGTTCGGAGGTTTGGCCCTGTCCGTGCTGTGTCTGCCCTTGGCCGCCAGTGCCCAGGAGGCGCCGGAGCTCTTCGCCGTTCCGCCCCAGGTTTGCGCGGCCGGTGCCGAGGCGGTCGATGGCGACCTCGTCGCCATCAAACCCAAGTCGATCGGCATCTGCACCTGGACGTGCGCCGACGGCAGCACCGGCCGGGCGGTCGCCGAAAACGGCGATCAATGCCCCGCGTTGTGCCTCGCGGCCTGTCTGTTGAGTTGCGACAACTACGAGTGGCACCCGACCTGAGCTCACATTCGGCGCCAGGGCCCCGCGCGGGGCCCCGGCGCC
>JANRLG010000153.1:0-10436 GCA_033762835.1 Thermoanaerobaculia bacterium | reverse complement strand
CCCGGCATGAGCCCGGCGGAAGGACTCGCGGGTAAGACGATCGCCACGCTCACCTTCCATTGGTTGCGCCCCGAGACGGCGGTCCTGATCTTGGCCGTCTGGGAATGCCTCATCGGCCTCGGTCTCATTTCCGGGCGCTTCCTGACCGCTACTTCGCTGCTGCTGGGTGCCCAGATGCTCGGGACCTTGACGCCCCTCGTCCTGTTTCCTCACGAGTGCTTCTCGGTGGTGCCCTTGGTGCCCACGTTCGAGGGGCAATACATTCTCAAGAACATCGTGCTGATCTCGGCGGGCCTCGTGATCTGGTCGGCGGCTCGGAGGGAACGAGACGCGTCACGAGAGTGAGTCAGTGCCTCGGCTGTCGGACTGCGAGCGCGGGCGGAAGCGACCGCTTCCGCCCGGTGTGTTACCATCCCTCGACCCGGATCGGGCCTGCCCGTGTTCAAGCCGCGCTGTAGGGGGACTCATTTCGTGGATCGCCAACCCGTCATGAGACGTGCTCTGCGCGTCGCCGCGCCCCTCGGTCTCGCCGTGGCCGCCCTCGGATTGTCCTTCTGGACGGAGCGGCTCGAGTCTTTCAGCCGCCAACCGTTTCCCCTCACCAAGACCCAGCGCTTCCACCCCGCGGTGACCCTCCAAGCCGCGACGTTCCAGGATGCCAGCCTTCCGGTCGGCGTCGCGGACGTGCCCGTCGAAGTGACTCTGCGCCGGGGCCAGACCCTGGGAGAGTTGCTCGAGGATTTCGGCCTCGACTCTCAGGAGTCGAGTTCCGTCGTCGGCGCCTTTGCTCGCCATGTCGATGTCCGCAAGCTGCAAGCTGGCGCCCCGGTGTCGGTTTACCTCGATCAACGCTCGAAGCTTCGCGGCCTCGAGTTCGTGGTGGGGGACGAAGGCATGGTAACGGTGGCTGCGCGCGGGAGCGGCCAATGGGAAACCCGCTGGGAGCGTTTTGCGAAGACCAAGACGCTGCGGGTGGTGACGGGCCAAGTCGAAGACTCTCTGTCGGAGGCCGTGGAACGCGCCGGGGCGCCCACGTCGCTGACCTATCGACTTGCCGACGTCCTCCGTTACGACCTCGACTTCAACCGCGACCTGAAAACCGGCGACCGCTTCGAAGTGCTGTACGAGGAAATCCAGACTGCGGGGCGCGGACGGTCCCTAGGGGATGTTCTGGCGGTCACCTACGACAACCAGGGCAAACGCCACGAGGCCTATCGCTTCGGCGACTCGGACGGTTACTACGACGCCGAGGGCAAACCGCTCGAGAAGATGTTCCTGCGCTCCCCCCTGCCTTTCACCCGCATCACCTCGCGTTTTTCGAAGAGCCGCTTCCACCCCGTGCTCAAAGTTCATCGACCCCACTACGGCGTCGACTACGGGGCGCCGACGGGTACGCCCGTCAAGGTGACCGCGGGAGGAACCGTGACCTTCGTGGGTTGGGAGCGCGGGGGCGGTAAAGTCGTCAAGGTACGCCACACCGGCGGTTACGTCACGGCCTACCTGCATCTTTCCGGCTACGCCAAGGGCCTCCGGGTGGGCTCTCGGGTCGCCCAGGGCCAGCTCATCGGCTACGTCGGCTCGACGGGTTTATCGACCGGTCCGCACCTCGATTATCGCGTTCAGAAGAATGGCCAGTGGATCGATCCCCTCAGCCTCAATACGGTCAAGGCAGAAGCCATGACCGTGGCGGAGATCGGCCGCTTTCGGAGTTGGCGAGACTTGCTGCGGGCGTCGCTTGCCAAGGGTCAAGTTCCCGCGGAGTTGACGACCGGAATGGTCCAGGCGCTCGACACGGCGGCGACTCCCGTCGCGGCTGGCTCCGTCACGGCTCGCTGAACCCGACTCCGATGATCGTTCGCGCGCGCTCCTGGTGCCGGGTCGACCTGGCGGGCGGGACCCTTGATCTCTGGCCGCTAGGAGTGTTGCACCCTGGCTCCTGCACCGTCAACGTCGCGATCGATCTCCCCGTCACGGTGACTTTGCGCCATCGGCGGGAGGGTTATGGGCTGATCCAGGACGGGCGGCAACTCGCGGCCGCCTCCCTCGAGGAACTCGCAACGTTCGAGGACGGGCGGCTGGCGGGGTTGGTGGCTAGGTTTCTCGAGCTGCCGCCTTGCGAGATCGAGTTCGCCAGCGGTTCACCGCGCGGCGGTGGTCTCGGGGCCAGCTCTGCGCTGGTGGTGGCTTTTCTCGCGGCTGGCCACGCCTTCCTGGAGCATCCGGTCGGCGATGGCCACCAACTCGCCGCCGTTGCCCGCGACCTGGAAGCTCAGCTCATGGGCTTGCCCACCGGCATCCAGGATCATTACCCGGGGTTGCTCGGGGGCGCCCTGGAACTGACCTACCCGCCGGGCGGCCACCGAGTGGCGACGCTGGCGACGGATCTCGAGGCGCTCGGTGACTCTTTGATCGTGGCCTACTCCGGCCAGAGCCACTTTTCGGCCGGTGCCAACTGGCAGATCGTGCGGCGGCGCCTGGAGGCCGAGCCGGAGACCACCGAGCTTCTGGGCGGCATCGGCCGGGTGGCCCGGCAGCTGTCCGAAGCGCTAGCGGCGAGAAACCTTCCGGAAGTGGGGCGGCTGCTGTCGGAAGAGTGGTCGCAGCGACGGCGCCTTGCCGTCGGGATCTCGACCGCCCGCCTCGAGGAGCTGCTCACTGCCGGGCTGGCCGCTGGTGCCTGGGGCGGAAAGGCCTGTGGCGCAGGGGGCGGTGGCTCGCTCGCGTTCCTGGCTCCTCCTGAGACCCGGCGCGCGGTCGTGGCAGCTCTCGAGGGCCTCGGGGCCGAGGTGATCGACACTCGGCCGACGACGAGGGCGCTCGAGGTCACGGTCGAATGATCGGCGACGACGATCCCTATCTCATCCTTGGTCTGACCCCCGGGGCCGAGCTCGGCGCGATTCGGCGGGCGTACCGGCGGCTCGCCCGGCGCCATCACCCTGGCCTCCACGCTCGCCCAGAAGATGCCGCCCGCTTCAGTCAGATCGTGGCGGCCTACCGTCGCCTCGCGTCGTGTCGGCTCGATTTGCCACCGGTCGAGCCCGCACCGCTGGTGGCACGCGCTTTCCTGTTCGTATCTTCGCCGCCGGCTGAGATCCTTGAGGCACCTCGCCACGGGGACCGCGAGCTGGTGGTGGAACTCGGCTTCGGGGAAGCGATTCGTGGCGGTATGGTCTCGGTGACCCTCCAACGGGAACAAGTCTGCCCGGCTTGCGGCGGCAGCGGCTGTGCGGATTGCGGGAGGCGCGGGGTGAAGGTTCGCCTGGAGCGACTGCGGGTGCGGTTTTCGCCCGGGGTCGAGGACGGTACATGCCTCCGCCTAGGGCGGCGTTCGGGTGACGCCGGGGAACCCCGGCAGCTGCGCTTCAAGGTCAGAGCGCACGAGTACTTCCAGCGCTCGGGTCTCGACATTTCGGGCGTCGTTCCGATCAGTTACCGGGAGGCCGTCCTGGGAGCGGAAATCGAAGTTCCGACGATCGAGGGACCCGTGAGGGTGCGCGTGCCTCCCGGTACCCGAGGCGGAACGCGATTCCGAATGGCAGGTCGGGGAGTCCGGACACAGCGCGGGGTCGGCGACCACTACTACACGGTCGAGATTGCAGTGCCGACGTCGCTGAGCTGCGAAGAAGAAGAGTGGCTGCGGCGCCTCCCGGAACGGTCCCCGCGGGAGGGACTTCCGAAGGCGCCGGTCTGAGGGAGTTTAGCGCTGACGTTCACGCACGCGCCGGGCGAGCGCTTCGTCGACTTGTTCGGCCGTCAGGTTCTCATCCAGCTGGACCGTTCGGACGGTGCTCCAGCCCTCGGAGGAAGCGGGAGCGCTCTCCCGGTAGCTGACCGTTTTGCCGTCGCGCCAAGCCACGATCAGGTTGTCGCCCATCTCGGACAGATACATCGCCGTCGTACCCTCGCCGATCTCAGGGCTGGGCACCTGGACCGCCGGCTGAATGCGAATCAGGTTGGTGAGCGGATTCTCTTGGCCGGTGGCCGCCACGGCCATCACCACGGACTCGGGCCGCTCCCGACCGGACATGACGCGGGCGCCGAGATCCACGAGCTGAGCGCGAACGGCCTGCGCAATGGACTCGATGGAGTCCTGCGGCTTGGCGGCGAGAACCTTTTCGGCCGCTTCGTTGGCCAACAGAGTGGCCACGGCCGGGTGCAGCCGCACACGACTTCCGAGGTCTACGAGCTGGGCTCGTACCGCTTCCGCCAGATGCGAGAGGTTGCGCCGACCGAGATCCACCAGCTGAGCTCGCACCTGCTCGGCCACGAAACCGATCTCGCCAGGCAGGATGTCGATCGCAACCGAGGCGACCTGGGCGTTCTTGCTGTTCACGAACGCGATGACGACGCCCCGACCCTGCGCTCCGTTCTCCATCCGGGCAGCTGCGGCGAGCGCCGGGTTCGCCAGCGCGGGCAGGGGCGAGCCGCCGACCAAGTCGTCGAGGTGGTGAACGGGATTCCAGCCGATGTATTCACCGTCGATCAGGATGACCGGGGTGTAGATCGCCTGCGGGCCGGTCGCGCTATCCTCCCGCCAGATGAGGTGGAGGACCTTGCGCTCGACTTGTCGCGTCTCGTTTTTGTCGACGACCGCGAAGGAATCCCGCGTCAAGGAGATTTGGGGTGCGCTCTTGAAGCCGAAGGGGTTGCCGGAGATCTCGAGCACGGACGACCAACGATCACCTTCGAGGCGGACCAGATTGAGCGTCGAGTGAATGGCGTTCACGCGGCTCTGCCAGAGCACGAAGAGCGTGTTCGAAACGTCGTCGAAGAAGATCGCAGCGACATCCTCGACATCGGGACCCGCCGTGGACGGCACCAGAAGCCGACGAGAGTTTCCCTCGGCGTTCTTGATCTCGATGGCCAGTACGGCATCCGCGTCGGCGGACAGACCCTGGCCCGGGAAGAGGGTGCCGTAGGCTCCCGACTTGACTGAATAGATCTCTCCCTCGGAGCCGAGAGCGACCCGGTGGGCTTCGGGGGCGCCGAAGGCCGGTGTGGCCACCAGGGCGGTGGCGAGAGAGAAGGCAGTGGCGAGGCGCTTGGTGATCATGGCTCAAGCCCTCAAATTGATGAGCTTGCGAACATTGACGGTGAGCAGGCACTCGGCGAGGTGGGTGGCCCCGGGGAAATACCGCTGTTCGAGACGCGAAAACAAGTCGAGAGCCGTGTCGGTGTCCCCTGCCAAGTTGGCCGCTTCGCCGAGCAGGAAGAGGGCGTTCTTGGTCGAGTCCTGTTCGCCGAACTCCTCCGACAGCGCCAGCGCGTGGGCAGCATGGCGGGCCGCGGAACGGTAGCGTCCGGCTTCGATCAGCGTGAAGGCGAGGTCCAACCGTGGCACGATCGAGTCGCGGCGCGCACCGAGCCGCAGCAAGGTACGCAGGGCACCGTAGAGCAGGCGCAGGCCGTCCCGATTGCGTCCGAGCATGACGTAGGAGTAGCCGAGATTGTCTTCGACCAGCGCCCGGCGCCGAGACGGCGACGTGGGCATCAAGGCCAGGGCCTGCTGGTAGTCGGCGCAGGCGTCTTCGAAACGGCTTTCGGCCAGAAGGAAGTTCGCGATCTGGTTGAGGCTCGAGGCCAGCCACTCTTCATGGCCGAGCTCGAGCGAGCGATCGCGCGCGATTCGGGCGTAGAACAGGCCCTTGCGATTTTCCTTCTTGAACTCGTAGGCGCGGGCGAGGTTGTAGGCGGCGAGCCGGCAATTCACCTCGTCGGCGCCCGCGAGCAGAATCTCGCGCAGTTGATTGAACATCTCGCCCGGGATCCCGCTGAGCCGTTCGATGGTCATCCGCACGGCACAGGCGTTGACGAAGGCGCGATCCTCGGCGATGCGATCGCCGGCGTCACGGGCGAGGCGCAGAGCCTCTTCGAAGATTTGAAGCGAGGATTCGAGGTGGTCGAGCTCGAAATCGTGCCGACCGCTCACGAGGAGCGCGTCGAACCTCTCGCGGAAGCCGCTCGGGGAGGTCATGGTGATCCGGTCTCCGCTCGTACCGTCAGTCGCGCTTGCCCAGTGATTGGGTGCGCTTGAAAGCGATGAAGTCTTCGACTTCGCGCTGGGATTCTTTGTCGAGGTCTTTGAAGTCGCGGAGCAACTGGAGGTCCCGCGGTCCGATCGTGTCCGAGGCGATCTCGTCGAAGAACTCGCCGATGCCCATGCGGAACTCGGTGAGGATCTTGAAGAGGTTGTCGAGGCTGACGCGGTACTCGCCCTTCTCCATCCGCGAGAGGTCGCTCTGCTGGATACCGATTCGCGTCGACAACTCGGTCTGGGTGAGGTTGTGCTCTTTCCGGAGCTGCCGGATCTTGGTACCGACCAGGTGTACTTGCCGCATAGTCTCGCTCGCTGTCATGGTCGTCGCGCTGAGCACCGGATGGGTCCCGGCGACTTCATGCCGGGATGCCATTTCGGGCTCGTAGTCGACGCATCATAGGTCTTTTCGGCATCGAGTGTCAACGAAGCCCAACAGTGGTTCGCGGCCCCTCGGAGGCGTCCTTGAGGGCGATTCGTTTGCTCTCGTCCTATAATGCCGGTCATCGGCCCGCCCGCGCCCCGCCATCGTGACCAGCCCGCCCCTCCATCGTTCAACCTTCTTGCTCCGCGAACTCGCGAAGCGCGACTTCGAAAGTCGTTATGCCGGCTCGTGGCTGGGCTTCCTCTGGTCCTTCGCCCAGCCGCTGTGGCTGCTCTTGCTCTTCACCTTCGTCTTCTCGATGGTCCTTCGCGTGCCGCTAGAAGGGGCGGGCACCGGCAGTTTCGCGCTCTTCCTTTTCGCTGGACTTTTGCCTTGGATGGCGGTTCACGAGGCGGTCAACCGCTCGACGACGGTGGTCACCGACAACTCGTCCCTGGTCAAGAAGGTGTCGTTCCGGGCCGAACTGCTAGTTTTTTCCGTGGTCTTGACCGCACTCGTCCACGAGGGCATCGCGCTCTCGGTCTTCGGGCTGATCCTCGGGCTCTCGGGGCAGTTGGATCTCACGCGTCTCGTGCTCGGGCTGGCGTTGGCACTGCCGCTCCAGATCTTGTTGACGGTCGGGCTGTCGTTGCTCGTGGCCAGCGCTCAAGTCTTCCTTCGTGACACCAGTCAAGCCCTGTCCCTGCTGCTCAACGGCTGGTTCTACCTGACGCCGATCGTCTATCCGGCGTCGCTCGTGCCAGAGCGCCTGCGCGGCTGGATCGAGGCCAACCCGCTGACGGCACTGGTCGGCTGGTACCGCTACGCATTGCTCGGCGGCGAGCTGCCCGGGGGAACCGCGGTTCTGGTCGGAGCGGCGATCGTTTTGGTCGTGGTCGGTGGGTTCGTGTTTCGGCGCCTAGCGCCGACCTTCGCCGATGAGATTTGAGCATCCGTAGCTGGCCCGGTTTCTGCATCGGCCGGCCGCGCTCACGCTTCGGCCGGCAAAACGGTGCCGGAATGACTCGCCCGGACTTGCGTGTGACCCGTACCGGAGGTTCGATTCATGCTCTCGACTCGTTGCCCGTCGTCTGCCACCCTCGCCCTCGGACTCCTGTTCGGTTTGACAGCGGCCTCCGCCTTCGGGGCGCAGGCCCCACCACCGGTGGTCGAGCCCCAGCCGATGGTCGAAGTTCCTGCTCCCGGACCTGCCGATGGAAAATGGCTGGTCGACGAGAACGGCGTCGAGTATTTCCTCCAAGAAGTCCCCAAGATCGAAGGCACTTACAAATGGATCGGCGACCGTCGCATCCAGTTGTCCTACGGTCTCAAGTTCGACGTCGCCCGCGAGGATGAGAAAGCCTTTTACGTCAAGGTCTACCGGCCCCGTCCGGAGATTCGCGAGCCCAAACCGGTCGTATCGAAGGAGCCTGTCGAGCCCTTCAGCGTCCCGGCGACCTCTCGGCTCCAGTTCACCGCTTTCGAGGAGGGCCTGCCGAAGCGCGGTCAATGGCGCAACGGCTTCGAATTGGTCGACATCGATGGCGATGGGCACCGCGACATCGTGCATCCGCCGATTCGTAAGGGTAACGGCTGGCCACAGTTCTTCTTGGGCGATGGCAAGGGCGGGTGGAAGCTTTGGGACAAGCTCGGCTTCCCGAGCGTCAAACTCGACTATGGCGACGCGGAAGTCGCGGACTTCAACGGCGACGGAAACCTCGATGTCGCTTTCGCCATGCACTTGCGCGGCACTTTGGTCTTCATCGGCGATGGCAAGGGAAAGTTCACGGAGTGGAGTCGCGGTACCGACTTCTCGCGTCCCGAGATGGACGAAGGGCCCTCGTCGTTTTCTTCCCGCGAGCTCGAGTCCGTCGACTGGAACGGCGACGGACGGTTGGACTTGCTGTTGCTCGGCGAAGGTCCTCGCATGGCCCGCCAGACGGCCGCAGGGGATCCGGCGTTTCAAGGTGGCGCTCTCGGCATCGTGGTCTACCTCAATCAGGGCGACGGCGGGTGGCAGCGACTTCGTCTCGAAGGCAATGCGCGCCAGAACTACGGCGATTCTCTGGCGGTCGGGGACTTCAACGGTGACGGCATCACCGATGTGGTCACCGCGTCGAGCGCCATGGGGCGCAAAGACATCCTGAATCTCGGCCAGGCCGATCGCACCTGGACCATGCAGTCCATCGAAGCCCTGCCCACCAATGCCATGTTCCGGGCCGTGACGACCAAGGATTTTGATCGCGACGGTCGCCTCGATCTCGCGGTCGGCTACGTCGCGGCCGGCGGGGGAGGGCAGTGGAGCACCGGTGTGGATGTCCTCCTGGCAAGGCCCGAAGGTGCCTGGGAGCGCCGGAAGCTGGTGACCCAGCCCGGTCGCGAAGGCATTTGGAGCCTCGCCTCCGGTGATCTCGACGGTGACGGCAACGCCGACCTGGTCGCCGGGACCGGCGAAGGCAACGTCTGGGTTCTGCTTGGCAAGGGCGATGGGGACTTCACCCGCGAAGCCGCGGAGGGAGTGGCCTCCTTCGAGACTTACTGCACGGCCTACCACGTCGGTCTGGCCGATCTCGACGGCGTTCGCGGGGATGAGTTGGTGATCGGCTTCGCGGGCGAAAGCGGCAGCGAGATCATGTTCCCCGGCGGTACCGCCCGGTGCACCACGAACGGCTCGCTGCGCGCTTGGCGCGCCGTGACGCGCTGAAGCGCGTGCTCGCGAAACGACCGGCGACAAAGGCTGCGCCGCCAATGTCCGCGAGGCTTGACAGGGGGCGACGCGAAGTCTATAGTGTCGAAGCATAACGGGGCCGGAGTTGCTTGCCCATACGGCTTCCTGCTCGTTTCCGCTCCTCGTCCTCGCGAGGGTTCTGGAGAGTGGCGGACGGGCCGTCCGGCAGAGATTGACAGTCTTGGATATACTTGTCGGCAAACATCCTTTGATCTGGAGGTGATCGCTACTTCTTGGCAATGCAGGACGTGACGAGCGAATCCTCGATTCCCGCGCCGTCCTCGACATGACGTGGAGGCGATCTTGCGATCGTCTCAGATGTGCTGAATCCAAAAATCAGGAGATTGTTCCTCATGACCAAGAAGATCATCGTCTGCCTGTCGCTCGTGGCGCTGCTCGCGCTCGGCGGCCAGGCCTTCGCTGAGATCTGCGCCCAAGACAACGTGCCGGCGGCTTCGCTGCTGCTGCCGTACTTCGAGGTGGATCTCGACAACCCGGGCGGCGTCACCACGCTGTTCTCGATCAACAACGCCTCCGCCTCTGCCGCGCTGGCCCACGTCACCCTGTGGACCGACGAGTCGGTGCCGACTCTCGACTTCGACATCTACCTGACCGGCTACGATGTCCAGACGATCAACGTCCGCGACATCTTCAACGGCACTCTGCCGCGTACCGCGTCGGACGCCCAGGATCCGACGGACACCATCAGCCCCCAGGGTGACCTGTCCCAGGACATCACCTTCCCGGGCTGCCAGAACCTGCCGTACACCAACCCGGCGCTGTCCTCGGTGCTCCTCACCCACATCCGTGAGGCCCACACCGGTGGTCTGTCCCCGGTCTACGGCCGTTGCGCCGGCTTCGACTTCGGCGACAACATCGCCCGTGGTTACATCACCGTCGACTCGGTGAACGCTTGCAACCTCGAGTTCCCGTCCGCCCCCGGTTACTTCCTGACCGGCGGCACCGGCCTCGCGAACAACAACAACATCCTCTGGGGTGACTACTTCTACGTCAACTCGGCCGAGAACTTCGCCCAGGGCGAGACCCTCGTCCACCTCGAGGCCTGCGACAACCCGTCGGTCGGCCAGGGTGGCGACGACTGCCCGTTCATCGCGGGTGACTACACCTTCTACGGTCGCTACGTCGCCGGTACCGCCGTCGATGGCCGCGAGCCGCTCTCCACGATGTTCGCCACCCGTTACCTGAACGGCGGCGCCTTCGATGGCGGTACGGACCTGATCGTTTGGCGCGACTCGAAGACGGTTGCCAACACCGGCCACAGCTGCTCCGGTGAGGCTTCCTGGTTCCCG
>JANRLG010000152.1:0-41846 GCA_033762835.1 Thermoanaerobaculia bacterium | reverse complement strand
AACCCTGAGCCTCCAGCCGGCCCAGGTTTCGATACCGGCCGGCGGCACCGGCACCACCACGGTCCAGATCACCCGCACGGGTGCGCTCGGCGCCGTGGGCCTCGCCGTCGTGGGCCTTCCGCCCGGAGTCCTGGCGAGTGTCGCGCCCAATCCCGTCACGGGCTCGCCGGCGACCTTGACGCTGACCGTCGGAGCCAACGTGCCGGCGGGAACGACGCCGTTCCAGGTCACCGGAAGTGCGCCGGGTGGCGTCGTCACTCCGGCCGGCGGCAACCTCACCGTCACCGCCGCCCCCGCTCAGGCTCCGCGGATCGACAGCTTCTCGCCCACCAGCGGCATCGCGGGCACTTCCGTGATCCTCACCGGGGTCAACCTGAACGGCACCTTCGACGTGAGCTTCGGCACTCAGGCCTTCGGCTTCGACTCGATCGGATTCACCCCGATGTCCGCGACCCGCGTCGATGTCCTCATCCCAGCCGGTAAGCCGAGCGGCTTTTTCCGCCTGACGACTCCAGCGGGCACCACGACCTCCGCCATGGCCTTCCAGGTCACGACGCCGAACCTGCCCGAAATCGGGGGTTTCGACCCCCTTTCGGGACCTCCCGGAAGAAGGGTCGAAATCGTCGGCACGAATCTCGGCACCGCGACAGGGGTCAGCTTCAACGGCACCCCAGCCAACTTCGAGCCGCCCCAAGCCAACCGAATCTTCGCTACCGTGCCGGCCGGCGCGACCACCGGACAGATCCGGGTGACCACTCCCACCGGTACCGCCACGAGCTTCGCCTCCTTCGCGGTGACCAACGGCGGAGCCGTGATCACGGGCTTCCAGCCGCCCGCGGGACGCCCCGGTGACAGCGTGACGCTCGCCGGGGTCAACTTGACCGGGGCGTTCGCCGTCACCATCAACCGCATCCCTGGGGATGTCGGCATCGTGACGGCGAACTTCGTCCAGGTGTTCGTCCCGAGCGGGGCCACCACGGGCCGAATCGAGCTGTCGACCCCCGCGGGGCCCGCGATGACGGCGACGGACTTCATCGTCCTGCCGTGAGCGGCCGGGCCTGCTAGTCTCCCGCGGTCATGGCGCCGCGCTTGAAGAAGGCCCTCGGCCAACATCACCTCGTCGACGGGCAGCTGTGCCGGCCGCTCGTCGACTTCCTCGCCCCCGCCGGCCGACGGGTGATCGAAATCGGTCCCGGGGGCGGCGTTTTGACCGATGAGCTGCTCGCGGCGGGCGCCAAGGTGGTGGCGTGGGAGGTCGATCCCGAGTGGGCGTTCACGCTCGCGAGCCGGCCCTCCCACGAGGGCGGCCACGGGGGGCCGCCCCTACGGCGGGATTCGGCGTTTACCCATCTACCCGTGTCGCGGCCGACCTCCGTGTCGGCCGAACCCAACCTTCACCTCGTCGTCGGCGACGCCCTCGACATTCCCTGGGAACGCCTGCCCCTGGGCACCCTCGCCGCCGGCAATCTGCCCTACAACGTCGGTACGGTCATCCTGCGGGACTTGCTGTCCCGCGGGCTCGGGGTCGAGCGCGCGGCGTTTCTCGTCCAGAAGGAAGTGGCGGATCGCTTGGTGGCCCAACCCGGGGACTCGGCCTACGGAGCGCTCTCCGTGCTGGTGGCGGCCCGAACCACGGCGGCGTTTCTCGGGCGCGTGCGCGCCGGCAGTTTCCGCCCACCGCCCAAGGTCGATGGCGGGCTGGTCGGCCTGATCCGCCACCCGCCGCCGTTGCCCGAAAGCCAGATGGCGAACTTCGAAGCCACCGTCTTCGCGGCCTTCGCAAAGCGCCGCAAAACCTTGCGCAACAGCCTCGGTGCCACCTGGGGGCGGGACGTGGCGGAGGCGCGGTTGCGCGCCGCGGGGATTGCGCCGGACCAACGCGCGGAGCGCCTGGGGGTGGCGGAGTTCGCGGCCCTTTCCTTCTGCACACTTACCCTCCCTTTTCTGAGGTAAAGTCTCAAGTCGCCATGGCCAAAGCCGCTGCCGACGCAGCTCCGGAGCCCACTCACCGCCTGCGCCTGCCGCCTGGAAAGGGCTCGGAGCTGGTGGGCCTCGCCGAGGGTGCCCTGGGGCTCGTGTTGTTGATTTCTCTCATTTCTCACTTCCCGCTCGACCAAAGCTTGCTGTTCCGCTCCACCGCCTCCCTCGACACCGGAGCGCGCAACTTGATCGGCCCGGTCGGGGCCAACCTCTCGGCCTTGGCCTTCGGTTTGGTCGGCCTCGTGTCCTTCCTGGTGCCGGTCTTCCTGCTCGCCGCGGCCTGGCGGCGCCTGCGCGGCCGGTCGCCGGAAGGCGCCACGCTGCGGATGATCGGCGCCGCGGTCGTCATCTTCACTCTGCCGGCGTTGCTCGACGCCACCGTCGGGACGGTGCCCTGGCGCGGCGCCGCCCTGGCCGCCGGGGGTGCCGTGGGCCAAGTCTTCGCGAGTTTCCTCGAGGCGCGGCTCAATCTCACCGGCACCCTCGTGGTGTTGGGCGCCACCGTCGCCATGGGTTCCGCCTTGGCCGTGCAGACGACCCTGGGCGACGTCTGCCGGCTGTGGCTGGCCCGCCTGTCGGACGCCTGGACACGCTTCAAGCTCGGCCGCGAGCGGCGGCACGAGCGGCGAGAAAAAGAGTCCGCCCGCCGCCGCGTGGTCGCCAAGCACTTGCAGCGGGTAATCGAAGAAAAGGAGCGCGCCCCCGGGGCGGCGACCCTCGAGGCCGGTGATGCTCCGGGCCGGGTGGTCGAGCGCCGCGGGCAAGGCCGTTTCACGGTGCGCAAGGTGGCCGCCGCCGTGCTGGCCGACCCTCAGGTCACCGCGGTGGAGCCGACCCGGCCCGTGATCACGGCTCGACCGGCCACGGTCGTGCCGCCGCGCCCGGCCCCGCCCCGCTCCGAGCCGTTCCAGTACCCCACCGGTCCGCCACCGAGCCTGGCTGCCGACCTCCCCGAGTCCCCGCCGCGCCAGCTCGCCCTGGGCGTCGAAACCACCGCCCGGCCCCAGAGTCTGCCGCCCCTCGATCTGCTTCAAAGCGGCACCATCGGCACCGAGATCAACGAAAACGAATTGGTGCGCCGCGGTGAGCTGATCCGCTTACGTTGTGCCGAGTTCGGCGTCGTCGGCACGATCGAGGGCATCAACCCCGGTCCGGTCATCACCGTCTATGAGTTCCAGCCGGCCCCGGGCGTCAAGGTCAGCCAGATCGTCAACCTGCAAGACGAGCTCGCCCTGGGACTCAAGGCCGCCTCGGTGCGCATCGACCGCATTCCGGGCCGCTCGACCCTGGGCATCGAGGTGCCGAACGAGGAGCGGGTGATCATCCGCCTCGGGTCGTTGCTGCAGAACGAGGCGTTCCAGAAGTCGCGCTCGCCGCTGACCATGGCGATCGGCGTCAACCTGCACGGCGAGCCCTACTTCGCCGACCTCGCCCAGATGCCCCATTTGCTCGTGGCCGGCGCCACCGGCGCGGGCAAGTCGGTGGGCCTCCAGACGATGATCACGTCCATCCTCTACAAGGCCACGGCCGACGAGGTGCGGTTCATCTTCATCGACCCCAAGCGCATCGAGCTCGGCGTCTACTCGGACATTCCGAACCTCGAGACCAAGGTCGTCACCGAGCCCCAGCAGGCCGCCAACGTGCTCAACAACATGGTGGTCGAGATGGAGCGGCGCTACAAGCTGCTCGCCGAGGTCCACGTCCGCTCGATCGCCTACTACAACTCGGCGATCCGTGATCCCGAACAAAGGAAGCGCCTGGCCCTCGACGAAGAAGGCGGCCGCGAGTTCTCCGCCGATGATCTCCAGCCCCTGCCCTACTTCGTGATCATCATCGACGAGTTGGCGGACCTGATGATGGTGGCCAGCTCGGACGTCGAAACCGCCATCGCCCGGCTCGCCCAGATGGCCCGCGCCGTCGGCATCCACCTGATCGTCGCCACCCAGCGGCCGTCGGTGGACGTCTTGACCGGCGTCATCAAAGCCAACTTCCCGTGCCGCATCGCCTACGCCACCGCCACCCGCCACGACTCGCGAGTGATCCTGGACCAGGTCGGCGCCGAGCAGCTGCTCGGCAAAGGCGACGCCCTTTTCATGCCCCCGGGCAGCGCGCGCATCACGCGCCTGCACGGCGCCTACGTCTCCGAGCAAGAGACCGCGGGCATGGTGCGCTGGCTGAAGCGCCAGGCCAAACCCGAGTACAACCTCGATCTGCTCAAGAACCCCGAGGGCGACCGCGGCAAGAAGGGTGGCGGGGGTGACGAGGACGACGTCGACGACGACCTCTACGACGAGGCCTCGCGCCTGGTCGTCTCCGAGCGCATGGGCTCCGCGAGCTTCCTCCAGCGCCGCCTCCGCGTCGGCTTCTCCCGCGCCGCCCGCCTGATCGACCTCATGGAGCAAGACGGCCTACTCGGCCCCCCCCAGGGCTCGAAGCCCCGGGAGGTGTTGGTGCCTCCGGATTACTTCCGGGAGATCGACAACCGGCAGGAGTGAGGGGCCTTCAGGGCACGAGGGACCAGGCCGAGGTGTCGCCGGTCTCGAAGCCGTCATCGAAGACGACCCGCGTTCGCAAAGACATGTCCTGAAGCGTCGTGATGCTGCCCGCGGTGACCGGAAACGGGGACCCGGAGGATGGGTTGCAGTCGAAAGGAACCCCGGTCGGGCACAACGTATCCGGGTAGGACTCGTCGAGGTACCCCGCGGCGGTGTGGCTGGTGGTGAGGTGATGATTGCCCGGCAGCACGGCGAAGAACTCGTAGTGCCCGAGCGAGTCGGTGGACCGGAAGCTCAAGGCGCCCCCCGTGATCCACAGCAGGACCGGCGCACCGGCCAGCGGCTGACCGGTGGCCTCATCACGGATCGTGCCGGAGACTCCACCCCCTGGCGTGAGAGCGAAGTTTGCCGCGAAGATTTCGTTGCTGTCCAGGTTGATTCCCGTTCCAACGAGCAGGCTGCACAGAGGAACTCCCACGGCATCGGTCGCACAGGGGACACCCGTGAAAATTTGGCCGATGTGGCCCGGAGCCACGGCGAAGACGAAGTAGCGGGCGGGCGGCGCCACGAATTCGTAGCTACCGTCACCCGCGGTCTCAGTGGAAGCGAGGAACTGGTTCAGGTTGTCATGGAGCCGGACGGTCGCTCCCGCGATCGGGGCCGAGCTGTTGGCATCCACCACCGTGCCGCGAAGTGTCCCCATCGGCCCGTGAGGCGCCGCGAAGGCCGCGGGCGCAATCAGGAAAAATAGCGACGCGCAGACGATGCGAAGAAGATGTCTCATGGCGCTGGATCATAACTGATTCGCAGCACCACCTGTCGCGCGCCTGACGGGAGCCGTCCGAGGGCTGGCTCTACCTCGAGCTACCGCTTGCGTCCGAACAACGCCAGCAGGATCACCGACCCCACCACGCCTAAGCCGAGAGCCCGCCAGTCGAAGCGGTAGATCCCGCCGAAATTCAACAGCGAGGCGACGAAGCCGCCGAGGAGCGCGCCGCCGATGCCGAGCAGGGTCGTCAGGATGAAGCCGCCGCCCTGTTTGCCGGGCATGATGACCTTGGCGATGATGCCGGCCAGCAGGCCGAGAATGATCCACGAGAAGATACCCATGACTCGCGCTCCTTTCGGTACCGGGTGAACGACGAAAGTCTACCGCGTCTCGGTGCCAAGTCGTCGCCACGAGGCGGCCTCCGCCGTCCTAGAATGGCCGGGTCATGGCCACCCCCGAGTCGCAACAGAATCTGCCGCGCCTGTACCTGATCGACGGGTACTCGAACATCTTCCGGGCGTTCTACGCCATCCGCAACCTCTCGAACGCCCAGGGTGAGCCCACCAACGCCGCCTTCGGCTTCGTCCAAATGCTCAAGAAGCTCCTGAAGGACGAGCGCCCCGAGCTCGTCGGGATTGCGTTGGATGTCGGGAAGCAAACCCTGCGGAAGGACCTGTATGACGCCTACAAAGCCAACCGGGCGCCCATGCCGGAGGACCTGAAGTCCCAACTGCCGTGGATTCGCCGGTTGATCGAGGCGTACCGCATTCCCATCCTGGAGGAAGAAGGTTACGAGGCCGACGACATGCTCGGGAGCCTGGCCAAGAAGGCTTCGGACGCGGGGTACCACGTCATCCTGGTCTCGGCAGACAAGGACTTGATGCAGCTCGTCGGCCCGCGCGTCTCGATGTACCACACCGGGCGTAACAAGCTTTACGACCCTGCGGGTGTGACCGAGGACTTCGGTGTGCCGCCGGAGCGGGTGGTGGACGTGCTGGCGCTCATGGGCGATGCCTCGGACAACGTGCCCGGCGTGCCCGGCATCGGAGAAAAGGGTGCCAAGGGCCTGATCCAAGAACACGGCTCGCTGGCGGCATTGCTCGAGAATCCGTCGCTGGCGACGAAGAAGAGCCACCAGACGGCCCTGACCGAACATCGGGACAAAGCGCTGCTGTCGCTCGAACTCGTGACCATCCACACCGACCGCCCGGTGCCCTTCGACCCCGAGGCCCTGCGCCACGACCCGCCGGACGTACCGGCGCTCGCCCAGCTGTTTTCGGAGCTCGGCTTCCTGTCCCTGCTCGACGAGCTGAAGACGGCCGAGGGCGCCTCCGCCGCGCCCGTCTCGGCGGCGGCCACGGAAGCCGCCGACGCGGCTTCTTGGACCGCGGCCACGGTGGCGCTCGGGCGGCGGATCGCCGTCGCGGTGCTCGGCAGTGAGGCGCCGCTCGGGCTCGCCGTGGCCGCCGTGGGAGACGACGGCACGGCCGGACCGGTGACCTTCGGGGACTTTCGGCGCGACGGCGTGCGGGACGCCGCACTGGCGACGCTCACCGCCTGGTCCGCGGCGGACGCCGTCGAGCTGGTGGGGCACGATCTGAAAGAAGTCCTGCGTTTACTCGGCGAGCCCGGCGCCGACGGCCGCTCGGCCCTGGCCGACGCCATGCTTGCCTCCTACGTCCTACGCCCCTCGATCCAGGGCCACGGCCTCGACGAGTTGGCGCTCGAGCGTCACGCCCAGAAGCTCATCACCGAAAAAGAAGTCGGCTGGGGCAAGGGCATGGCACCCCCGGTGGGCGACGATCGCCTGCTCGCCTATGCCGGCGAGCGGGTCGCCGTGGCCGCCGGTTTGGCGACCGAGACGTTCCGCGAGTTGGCCGCCGCCCCGGCCCTCGAAAAGCTCTACCGCGAAGTGGAAGAGCCCCTGGTGCGCGTGTTACTCGCCATGGAAGAGCGCGGCGTGTTGCTCGACCGCGAGTTTCTAGCCGACATGTCCCAAGAGCTCGGCAGCGAGCTCGGCCGGCTCGAAACTCAGATCTACGAAACCGCGGGCGAGACTTTCAATCTCAATTCCCCGACCCAGCTGGGCGAGATCCTGTTCGAGAAGCTCGGCTACCCGGTGCTCAAGAAGACCCAGAAGACCAAGAGCTACTCGACCGGCGCCGAGGTGCTCGAGGAGCTCGCCGCCCGCGGTTTCCCGCTGCCCGAGCTGATGCTGCGCTACCGCGAGCTGACCAAGCTGAAATCGACCTACGTCGACGCCCTGCCTACTCAGGTGGCGGCGGACGGGCGCCTCCACACCCGTTTCAACCAGGCGGTGGCCGCCACCGGGCGGTTGTCCTCGGTCAACCCGAACCTGCAGAACATCCCCATCCGCACCGAGCTCGGCCAGCGCATCCGCAAGGCCTTCGTGGCGCCTCCGGGGCGGGTGCTTCTGGCGGCGGACTACAGCCAGGTGGAGCTGCGCATCCTCGCCCACATTGCCCAGGAGCCGGCGATGATCGACGCCTTCCGGCGCGGCGAGGACATTCACCGCACGACCGCCGCCGCGGTGCTGGGCGTCGCCCCGGAGCTGGTCACCGCCGAGCAGCGCCGGGCCGCCAAGACGATCAACTTCGGCATCCTCTACGGCATGAGCGCCTTCGGCCTCGCGGCCCAGCTCGGAATCGGCCGGGGCGACGCCGACAAGTTCATCAAGACGTACCTCGACCGTTACGCCGGGGTGAAGCGCTACATGGACGAGACCCTGGCCGCGGCCGAACGCGACGGCAAGGTCGAAACCCTCTACGGCCGCGTGCGTTACCTGCCGGACATCCACAGCAAGAACTGGAACCTGCGCGAAAACGCCCGGCGCATGGCCATCAACGCCCGCATCCAAGGCACCGCGGCGGATCTCCTGAAGCTGGCCATGGTCCACCTCGAAGCCCGCCTGCGTGCCGAAGCGTCCCCCGCGCGCCTGCTGCTGACCGTGCACGACGAGCTCGTGCTCGAAGTTCCGGAGGCCGACGCCCCTGCCGTGGCCCTGGTCGTCAAGGCCGAAATGGAGGGTGTCGCGAGTCTCGATGTACCCCTGGCCGTCGACACCGGTTGGGGCCGCAGTTGGTACGAGGCCAAGGGGTGAGGTTTTGACCGGCCCCCTGGCGCTCGCGGGCAGTCCGTACCTGGTCGATGCCGAGATCGAGGCGTCGTTTTGGGCGCAGATCCGCGAACTCGAGCGGCGCGTCGAGGGCCTGAGAGCGACCGGCCTCTCAGCGGACACCGTGCGGCGGTACTACGACAGCTCCCGGTTGCGAGACGTCACCGAGTCGATGGCGATCGAAGGCAGCACGCTCGATCTGCGCGAGACCGAGCTCGCGGTCCTGCAGGGAGTGACCTTGACCGGGCATGACCCGGGATACGTCCGCGACGCCAAGGCCTTGTTTCTCGCCTTCGAACGTCTGGCCGAGCTGGCGACGGTGCACAAGCCGATCGACCTCACCGAGGTCAAGGAGCTGCACGAGATTCTTCTCGGGGAGCGACCAGGGGCCGGGTTGTTCCGCCGCGACCCGGTCCGCATCAGCGGTGCCCAGCACGTGCCGCCCGAGAACTGGCAGGGCGTCATGGCCGGCATGGAGTCGTGGGAGGCGTGGTCCCTCCAACAGGCCGCCGCCCCGGCCTTCCTGCGCGCCACGGTGCTCCATGCCTGGCTCGCCCACGTGCATCCGTTCGCAGATGGCAACGGCCGCACGGCTCGGGCCGTGTCCACCCTCGAGCTCGTCCGCGCCGGCTTTCCGCCCGTGATCGTGCGCAAACGCGACCGCCCCCGGTACTACGCCGCCCTCGCCGAAGCGGACCAAGGTGACCTCGCGCCGCTGCTCGATCTGCTGCTCGGTCGCGGCTTCGATACCCTACGGGAGCTCGAACGCGCGGCGATCCAGGTACAAGGCTTCTCCCCCGCTGCCGCCGCCGTCCGGCAGCGCCAGGAGGGCCAGCTGGCGATCTGGAACCGCGCCGTCGAACTACTCCTCGCCAACCTGGCCGTGGAGCGTGATCGACTTTCGGAGGTGGGCGTCGCGGCCGCGATGTCGTCGTACGGTCCGGCGCTGGAGCTCGAAGATTACTTGGCCTTGGTCGAGAACCGGCCCATCTCCGAGGCCTGGGCGTTCGAGCTGCGCGTCGCCGAGCCCGGCCGGAAGCCGGTCTCCCGACTGGCCTGGATCGGCTTCCGCAGTGCCGAGATGCGCCGCGCCTTGGGCGGTGCCCACGCCACCGGACCGACGCTCTACTGGTCGGTACCGAATGCTCCGGGGATGGCCCCCCGCTGGCGCCGCGCCGAGGAGAAGCAAGCTCCCGGCGGTGAGGAAATGACCTACTCCGCCGACGGCTGGGTGGTCCGCCGAGGTGCCCGGATGGACCGGATGGGTGCCGCGGAGCTCGCCGCGCGGATCGCCCGCGACTTGGTGTCGATGGGTTGATCTCGCACTCGGGAACTCTGCGATCCTCAACGCATTTCTCTCTGCCATGAAGCCATCCGTTCTTCTTTTCCTCCTCTTCGCCGCCGCGCCCGCCGGCGCCTCGACCCTCGACCTTTCCGGCTTCCTCTCCCTGGGCGGTGCCGTTTTCGAAGGCGGCCGTTCGTGGCTCGACGGCGGTAGCGGCAAGCTGCTCGGCGGGGAGGACGGCCGTGAGCTCCGGCGCGAGTCCGGGGTGCTGGGCGAGGTGCGATTGGGGCTCGACTGGGAGCCGACGCCGGTGTGGCGGGTTCACCTGGATGCCCAGGCGCGGGCCGATCTCGCCAGCGGGGCCTCGCAGGACGCTGGGCTCGTGGAGCTCTGGGCCGAGGGAACCTGGGGCTTCGGCGCGGGCCACGAGGTGAACGTGCGCGGGGGCCAGTTCTTCCCGCGGACGTCCTTCGAGAACGTCGAGCCGCTGTGGTCGAGCCCCTACACGCTGACGCTTTCGGCCTGGAACTCTTGGATCGCCGAGGAGGTGCGGCCCACGGGCTTCGAGCTCGGGTATCGAAAATTCACCGCCGGGGATCACCAGCTCGCCGTCACCGGCACCGTGTTCGGCGGCAACGACACCGCGGGCGTATTGCTCGCCTGGCGCGGCTGGGCGCTCCATGATCGGGTGGTGGTGCGCGAGGCCTTCCAACCCGTGCCGGCGCTCGACTCGCTCGACGGCATCTTTGTGGCGCAAGATCACCGCGGCACGAAACCCATCGGGGACGATCTCGACGACCGACCGGGGTACCTGGCGCGCGGCGAGTGGTCGGCGCCCGAGGGTCGCGTCCGGCTCCAGATCACCGCCTTCGACACCCGCGGAGACCGCGTGCTCCATGGCCACGAATACGCCTGGCGCACCCGTTTCGGTCTGGTGGGCGGGGAGGTCGTCTTGCCCGCGGGCTTCCGGCTCGTCGGCGAGTGGGGCCAGGGGAACACCTCCATGGGACCATCCACCGAGCCGCCCGGCAAACCTTTCAACGTCTTCGCCGACTTCGCGGCCGGTTACCTCTTGCTCACCTGGCAGAACGAACGCTGGACGGCGTCCGTACGCCACGACCGCTTCGGCCTCGACGACCGTGACCGCCTCCCCCGCGCCGAGGACAACGACGAGGACGGCTCGGCCTGGACGGCGGCGCTCTTGTGGCAGCTCGGAACGCACTGGCGCCTCGCCGTCGAATGGCTGGAGGTCACCGCCGAACGCGACGAAACCGGCCCGGGCCGTATCGGAGCCGAACGCGATGGCCGGTCGCTGCGGGGCGAGGTTCGCTGGCGGTTCTGAAGCACCCGTCGCCGCTAACTCCCCCACCCCGTCGGGCGGCGCCCCGCCCCAGGTTCCTGCCTAGAGTTGCCGCCGCCGATTCCGCGCCGAAAGGACGACTGGTCATGGCTGCGACCGCGAACTCCACGCCCACGGACCGCGAACCCCGCGGGCTTCGGGGTTGGTTTTCGGGTCTCAGGGTGGTAGCGGCCCTCTTCGGTCACCCTTGGGGCCTTGCGCGGCGTCCAACCCAGGCTTGGCTGTACGTCTGTGAGCTCAGTCGGCTCGCGCCGGGCGAGTCGCTCACCTTGTTGACTCCCACCGGAGCTACCGTCACCGTGGCCCGGCGAGATCCGGCGCCGATTCTCGACTCCTTCCTCGCGATGTCCTCGACTTGCCCGCACGTGGGCTGCCAGGTGCATTGGCAGGCGGAGGCCTGCCGCTTCTCTTGCCCTTGCCACAGCGGTGCCTTGACACCCGACGGCCAGGGCACCCACCGCTGCCCGGCCCCAGGCGGGCAGTCATTACTGCGTTACCCGCTGAAGATCGACAACGGCCTGCTGTTCCTGGCCGTCCCCGTGGACTCCACGGCTTCCGACTGAAGCCGTTGCCCGAACGTCAAGCCTCCCACCCGAACCGCGCGAGGTCGATGCGACCGCGGGTATCGAACTCGACCCCTTCTTCCTCGAGCCGGTGACGTTGGTAGCCCTGGGCCCAACCCGGGTCTCCCGCGCGAGCGGAAACCTCGCCCCGGGCGTTGACCACCCGTTGCCACGGAACGTCGCTGTCGTCGGCCAGGCTGGCCAAGGCGTACCCGACTTGGCGGGCGTGGCCGGGTAGGCCGGCCAAGGCGGCGACCTGCCCGTAGGTCGCCACCTGGCCCTCGGGGATCGCCCGTACGACGGCGTAGATCCGCGGATAGGGGCCGGCCGCGGCGATCACGCGGTCTCGCGATCCGGCCACAGGAGCCCCACGGCGGTGGCCCCGGCGAGGCCGAGGGCGAGGTCGCGCAGGGTGTTCGCCGCCGAGGTCTGGATGCGCATGCCCAGGAAAACATCGGCCGCGAGTTCGGCGAGCTCCCACGCAAGCGCCACGATCGTGGCCCCGCCGATCACCGCTAGGCGCCGCAGTGCGTGGGCGGGCTGGCCCAGGATTCTAGGAACCAATCGGGGCAAGCGGTCGAGGCAATGGGCCATGGCCGCGCCCCCCAGGAAGTGGGAAAGGCTGTCGACTTGAGGCTCGTGCCCGAACTGCCGGGCCGCGAAGTGGTGGAACAGGAACACCGCGGGGGGCGCCCAGAAGACCCCTACGAGACGCCTTCCTAGGGAGGGTGGTACGGCCATGGCCGAAGTGTATCCGGAGCCCTCGGGCGAGGGTCGATTTTCGAGATCTTCGCGAGCGCAGCAAATGTGTTCATGATGCGTTCATCTAGAGACCGATATTCATTGCGCGCTGTAACAACAAAAATGGCTCACCGGGCACGTCGGCCGGTGAAAGTCGAGGGAGGATCGCGATGAACCAGCGGTTGCACAGAAGGCTCGCCGTGTCTCTGGCTCTGGTCTTGGGGGTCTGCACGACGCCCGTCTTCGGTGTCGAAGAGAAGGAAGTCGAATCCGCGGAGTGGGCGGCGCTGACACTCAAGATGGAGTCCGAGGGTTGGCAGCAGGTGGCCCCCAAGGTCTTCGAACGCCAGGTCAGCGGCACGAAGACCGAGCACCTCGGCTACGGCGAAGAAGGCCTCGCCTGGACGATCGGCTCGATGAACCAGCAGCTCGACCGCCTGATGGCGGAATTCGAGCGGACTCCCACGCTGGAGCTGGCCGAGACGATCGAGAAGATCGCCGCGGCGATCTCGCGAGCCCACCAGGACTTACGCACGCTAGCCCGGGGCGGCGGACTGCAAGCAGCGCCCCAGGCCCTCGACGGCCCCAGCTGCGACGGCGTCTGCTACAGCGCAACCGCCGACGCTTACCACCAGACCACCCAGCAAGGGGTCGGAGCCACGGCCGTGGCCAAGTTCAACAACCCCTGTGGTTATACCGGGGACACCCTGGCCTACGTCTTCGTCCAGGCCACCCAGGGAACGACCACCAGCCAGTTCACCCAGAACGACCCACGTACCGGCAGCAACATCACCAGCACGGCCCAAGGGTCCCTGGCCGGGGGCAGCATTTCGGGCTTCCCGTGCTCCTCGACCGCCTCGGCGACGGTGTGGAGCTCGCTGCTCGGCTTCTCGTATTCGACCATCGACGTCAACGACGGCATCTGCCCGGTGCCCGTGACGCCGATTTCTGCCTCGATCATCGGCACCAGCTACGAGTTCTTCACCAATCTGACCTGCCGCAGCCGCACCTGGACGGCCTCGGTGACCAACGGCGTCGCGCCCATCAGCTACCAGTGGAAGGTGAACGGCACGGTCGTCGGAACCGGCTCCTCCTACACGCGGTCGATCTGTCCCACAAGCGGCAGCTTCACGCTGTCCCTAACGGCCACTGGCGCCAATGAGCAGATGAGCACGTCCACCCGCACCGTCCTCGTCGAGTACGAGCCGATCGGCACCTGCGGTGGAACCACCCGCATCGCTTGCCCCTGATCTCTCCTGGCCCCAGCAAGGAAGGAATCCGATGAAAAAGAAGCTACTCGCGTGGATCTCGCTGTCGTGCTTGGTCCTGACCGCCCTGCCGGCCGTCGCTGGCGAGGAAACCCTCGAAAAGAGCGAACTGCAAGTGCAGATGGAGTCGCAAGGCTGGAGCCAGGTGGGCTCGAACATCTTCGAACGCCAGCTGGGTGATGGCAAAGTCGAGCATCTCGGTTACGGCCCCGAGGGTCTGGCCTGGACGATCGGGGAGCTCAACCGCCAGCTCGACCGGCTGCTCGGCGAGTTCGAGTTGTTCCCGTCCCTCGAGTTGGCCGAGACGATCGAAGGCTTGTCCGCGGCCATCTCGAAGGCTCGCGGGGAGTTGTCGGCGCAATCGCGGGAAAGTGGCGGGATGACGGCGGCGCCTCTGGCCCTCGACGGGCCCAGCTGCGACGGCGTCTGTTACAGCGCCACCGCCGACGCTTACCACCTGACCACCCAGCAGGGCGTAGGCGCCACGGCCATGGCGAAGTTCAACAATCCCTGCGGCTACGTCGGGGAGACCTACGCCTACGTCTACGTCCGGGCGACCGCCGGGACGACCCAGACCGAGATCACCCGTCAAGACCCACCCCCACCCACCCCCAAGACCGGCACGGCGATCACCAGCTCGGTGTCAGCCACCGTGGCGGGCGGGAGCGGAGCGCTGCCGTGTTTCTCGACCGCGGCGTCCTTCGTCCAGAGCTCGCAGCTCGGGTTCTCGTATTCGACCAGCGACACCAACGACGGCTACTGCCCGCCACTGCCTCCGCCACCTACCTGCTCGATTATCGGCACCAACTACGAGTACTTCGCCCTGAACAACTGCCGGACCCGGACGTGGACGGCCAATACCAGCGGCGGTACCTACCAGTGGCGAGTCAACGGCTCGCTGGCTGGAACCGCGTCGACCTTCAGCCGCTCGATCTGCGCCGGTACCGGCGACTTCACGGTCAGCTTGACGGTGACTGCCGCCAATGGCCTCAGCTGCACGTCCAGCCTCTACGTCGCCGTCGTCTACGAACCTGAGCCGATGTGTGGCCAGTACCTGTGTTGATCAAAGGAAGGGAGAGAGTGTGATGTTCCGAGTAACGTCTCGTGTTTCCGTCGTGTTGACCGCCGCCCTGGCATTGGGCGCAGTTCCGGTGTTCGCTGCCGCTCCGCAGGCGCTCGAGAAGAGCGAGCTCCAGCTGAAGTTGGAGTCCCAGGGGTGGAGCCAGGTTTCGAAAGGAGTATTCGAGAGGCAGTTGGGAGAGAACCGGGTCGAACGCCAGGGTTATGGCCCGGAGGGTTATGCCAAGGCCCTGAGTGACTTGAGCCGCCAGCGGGACTTGCTGATGGAGCACTTCGAGCTGGCCCCGTCTTATGAACTCGCCAAGTCGATCGAAGAGCTGAGCGCGATGATCGCGAAGCTGCGCGGCGAGCTGTCGTTGTTGCTGCAGCCGGGCTTCGAAAGTGCGCCCCAGGCGCTCGACGGCCCGAGTTGCACGAGCACCTGCTTCACGGCGACGGCGGACGCTTACCCGCTGTCGACCAGCCAGGGCGTCGGGGCTACCGCTGAGGCCACCTTCAACAGCAGCTGCGGCATTCTCGGGGAGACCATGGCCACCTCGTTCGCGCGGGCCTATCAGGGCACGCTCGAAAGCACCTACATGCAGAGCGACACCAAGCCGCCCGGCTCCTCGCTGACCAGCCGAACCACGGTCCAGGCTGCGGGCGGCAATGGCGCCCAGTCCTGCTTCGCGCAGGCCACGGCCATGGTGTCGAGCTCACAGTTGGGATTCGTCTACACCACCTTCGATTACAGCGACGGCATTTGCCCGGCTCCGCCGCCGACCTGCTCGATTTCCGGCACCAACTACGTGGTCTTGAACGAGTACTCGTGCTCGACCGAAACCTGGTTCGCCAACGCCAGCGGCGGCACCCCGCCCTACAGCTACAGCTGGGGCGGTACGACCTGGTCCGAAACGTTGTGCCCGTACCAGGGCCAAACCCAAATCAGCCTGACCGTGACGGACGCTGCCGGTCAACAGTGCAACACGAGCCTGTACGTGTGGGTCGAGACCCAGCAGCAGACTTGTACCCGGTGGTGGGAGTGCCAGTTGCAGCCCTTCTGACGCTCCGTACGGGGCCGGTCGTTCCTGGGCGACCGGCCCTATTTCCTCCGGAATCAGCTCACGGGCAATGGACGCCCGGGGGCAGGTTGCAGCACTCGCAGGGCTCGACCACGTGCCACTCGGTGCAGGTGGTGTCGACGTAGGTCGCGCAGTGGCTGGTGGTGCGGATGCGCTGGTCGCCGAGCGTCGAGCCGGCGAAGTACACGGCGCTTCCCGACAGGCGAGTGTCGAGCTTGCCGTCGCCGTTCAGGTCGACGACCGCGAAGCGGGCCACGCCCTCGTTCTGCGGCAGGGCCACCCACGGCGCCACCGTGGGCACGTTGAACAGGATCTTGTCTTCCATCGTCAGCGACGGATCGGACAAGGCGCTGCCGACGCGCTGGAAGCTCAGCTTGATCTCGAGAGCGAGCCGAGACTCGAAGGTGCCGGAGTTCTCCTCGAGCTTGCGGATGACCATGTTGGTCAGGGGCTGAACGCCGCCGGACAACGTCGCCCGCACGGTGAACTGGCCGCAGGACGTCGAAATCGGCTCCGTGCCGACGAGCGACAGGCCACGGACCTGAATGCGGGTCGAAGCCAAGCCGGAGCTGTCGAACACGGCCTCGTCGATGCGCTCGACGAGCGTGTCGGCACCGTCGGCGCCCTTGATCGGCACACCCTCGAACGCGATGCGCCCGGTGAACGGCTCCGAGTCCTTGCAGAAGAAACCTGCCGGGATGGGGTGGGCGGAGAAGTCGTAGTACGTCGAGCCATCACCGCGGGTGATCCAGGTGTCGAAGCCCGGGGCCACGCGATCGATGGCGAAGCCGGGAACCGCGACGAGGAGACAGAAGCCGAGGATCAGGAGGCGCTTCATGGACATCACGAGAACTCCTTTCAGAGCGAGAGCAGGGCAGCTCGCCGGTCACCGGTGGCTCGGCCAGGTCCGAGAACGCCGAAAACCGTGTCGAGGTCTAAATCATCATTGATATTCGTGCATGCGACTACATAAAGCGTGACACGCAACCCGAAAACACAGAACCTGCCGAAGCCCCATCCGTATCGTTCCGCGTAGACTTGCCGCCGTTCCCGCTGGTTTCCCCGAGGAGGTCTCGATGGTCCGTAATCGCTTCCGCACCGCGCTCGTTCTGTGCGCTCTCACCTTGGCTCCGGTCGCCGCGTGGGCTGCCCCGGCCAAGAAGCCACCCGCTGAGATCGACCTCGGAGCGTTGAAAACGCTCGAATGGCGCGAAGTCGGCCCTTACCGCGGCGGGCGCTCCGCCGCCGTCACCGGCGTTCCGAGTGACCGGAACCTGTACTACTTCGGCTCGACCGGAGGCGGCGTTTGGAAGACGGACGACGCTGGGCGGACTTGGAAGAACGTCTCCGACGGCTTCTTCGGGGGCTCCATCGGTGCCGTGGCGGTGTCCGAGTGGGATCCGAACGTGATCTACGTCGGCGGCGGGGAAAAAACCGTGCGCGGCAACGTCTCCCACGGTGACGGAATGTGGAAGTCGACCGACGCCGGCCGAACCTGGCGCAAAGTCGGGCTCGAAAAGGCCCGGCACATTCCCCGCGTGCGCATCCACCCGCGGGACCCGGACTTGGCCTACGCCGCCGTGCTTGGCGATCTGTACAAGTCGAGCCCGGACCGCGGCGTCTACCGCACCAAGGACGGCGGCAAGAGCTGGGAGCGCATCCTGTTCGCCAACGAGGACGCCGGGGCCGTCGACCTGATCCTCGATCCCACCAACCCGCGCATCCTCTACGCCTCGACCTGGCGGGTGCGCCGCACGCCGTATTCTCTCGAGTCCGGCGGTGAGGGCTCGAAGTTGTGGAAGTCGACCGACGCCGGCGACACCTGGACAGACCTGACCGCCAACGAGGGAATGCCCAAGGGCACGCTGGGGATCATCGGCATCACGGTCTCTCCCACTCAACCCGACAATCTCTACGCCATCGTCGAAGCCGAAGAGGGCGGTGTCTTCCGCTCGAAGGACGCCGGCAAGACCTGGACGCGCACCAACCAGGACCGTGACCTGCGGCAACGCGCCTGGTACTACACCCGCATCGTGGCCGATCCCAAGGACCCGGAGCAGGTCTACGTCCTGAACGTGCGCTTCCACAAGTCGAAGGACGGCGGGCGCAGCTTCCGCACCACGATCCGCGTGCCCCACGGCGACAACCACGACCTGTGGATCGACCCGGCGGACCCGCTGCGGATGGTGCAGTCGAACGACGGCGGCGCCAACGTCAGCTTCGACGGCGGCCAATCCTGGAGCGTGCAGTCGAACCAGCCGACGGCCCAGATGTACCGCGTAAGCGCCGACAACGCCTTCCCCTACCGGCTGCTCGGCGGCCAGCAGGACAACTCGGCCCTGCGCATCCGGTCGCGGTCGCTCGAGGGCGGCTCCATCGGCCCGCGGGACTTCGAGCCCACGGCGGGCGGCGAAAGCGGCCACGTGGTGGCCAAGCCGGACGACCCGGACGTCGTCTACGGCGGCTCCTACGGCGGCCTGCTGACGATGGTGAACCACCGCACGGGCGAAGTGCGCGCCGTCAACCCATGGCCCAACGACCCCATGGGGGCCGGCGCCGGAGACCAGAAGTACCGCTTCCAGTGGAACTTCCCGATCTTCTTCTCGCCCCACGACGCCGACACCCTCTACGCCGCCGCCAACGTGCTCTTCCGCAGCACGGACGGCGGGGCCTCCTGGGAGAAGATCTCGGCTGACCTGACCCGCAATGATGCGACCAAGCTCGGCCCTTCGGGCGGCCCGATCACCAAGGACAACACCAGCGTCGAGTACTACGGCACGATCTTCGCCGCCGCCGAATCCGCGGTCGAAAAAGGCGTGCTCTGGGCCGGCTCGGACGATGGCCGGGTCCACGTCTCCCGGGATGCCGGCAAGAGCTGGACGGAGGTCACGCCGCGGGGACTGCCGGAGTGGACGCAGGTCAACAGCCTCGACCCGAGCCCCCACGAGGCCGGTGGGCTCTACCTCGCCGCCACCTCCTACAAGTCGGGCGACTTCAAGCCCTATCTCTACCGCACGAACGACTTCGGCAAGAGCTGGACGAAGATCGTCGAGGGGATCGACCCCAACCACTTCACCCGCGTCGTGCGCGCCGATCCCGGTCGCAAGGGCCTGCTCTACGCCGGCACCGAGCGCGGGGTCTACGTCTCCTTCGACGACGGGGCCTACTGGCGACCGCTGCAGCTCAACCTGCCGATCGTGCCGGTGACCGACCTACTGGTGAAGGACGGCGATCTCGTGGTGGCCACCCAGGGCCGCAGCTACTGGATTCTCGACGACCTCTCGGTACTCCGCCAGGCGACCGCCGAGAACACCACGAAGAACCACTTCTTCGCGCCGCGACCGAGCCTCCGGGTGGGCGGCTTCCGCCAGGACAAACCCGTCAACGCCGGCACCAACCCGTACCCCGGGGCCGGCTTCTACTACCTGCTCGCCGAGGAGCCCAAGGCGGACGCCACGGCCAAGCTCGAGATCGTCGATGCCGCCGGCACCGTGCTGCGCACCTACACGCGCAAGCCCGAGGGCGAGACCAAGAAAGACGGGGAAGAGGAGGACGAGGGGGAGGACTTGGCCGTCTTGCCCGTGAAGAAGGGCCTCAACCGCTTCCACTGGGATCTCTCGACGCCGCCGGCGGAGCGCTTCCCGGGGCTCATCCTGTGGAACGACGGTCTCGATGGCCCGCGCGCGATCCCCGGCACCTACAAGGCGAAACTCACCGTGGGCGACTGGACGGCCGAGGCCGACTTCGAGCTGAAGCCGGACCCGCGGGCCGCGGCGACGGCGGCGGACCACCGTGCGCAATTCGACTTCGTGGCGGGCGTGCGCGACAAGCTGACGGCGACCCACCAGGCGATCGGCAAGATCCGCGACGCCAAGGGCCAAATCGACGGCGTCGGCAAGCGCATGAAGGGGCAGCCCGAGGCCGAAGCGGTGGAAAAAGCCGGCAAGGAGCTCAAGGACAAGCTGACGGCGATCGAAGAGGTGCTCTACCAGACCAAGAACAAGAGCTCCCAGGACCCGCTCAACTTCCCGATCCGCCTGAACGACAAGCTCGCCGCGCTGCTCCAACTCGCCCAGGTCGGCGACTTCGGTCCCACGGCCCAGATGGTCGAGGTCCGCAAGGAACTCGAGGCCGCCATCGACGCCGAGCTGGCCAAGCTCGAGGCGATCTGGTCGACGGACCTGCCGGCCTTCAACCAGCTGGCCAAGGACAAGGGAGCCGAGCCGGTGATGCTGAAGAAGAAGTAGGAGAGGTTACTCGAGCCCGCCGTCCCGGAACTCGCCGTAGACCGCCCGCAGCCGGTGGGCGATCTCGCCGAGGGTGGCCTCGGCCTTCACGGCACCGAGGATGGCGGGCATCAGGTTGACGTCGCTGCGGGCGTCGGCCTCGAGCTTCGCCAAGGCGGCCGCGGCGCGCGCGGCGTCGCGGTTGGCCCGGAAGGCGCGCAGGCGTTCGACTTGGCGGGTCTCGACCGCGTCGTCGATGCGCAGAATCTCGATCGGCGGGTCCTCCTCGAGCCGCTGCACGTTGACCCCCACGACTTCGATCGAGCCGTCCTCGACCCCTAGCTGGTGGCGGTAGGCGGCGTCGGCGATCTCCTTCTGCTGAAAACCCTGTTCGATGGCCGCGAGCGCGCCGCCCATGCCGTCGATGCGCTCGATGTAGGCGCGTGCACGGCGGGCGATTTCGTCCGTCCAGGCTTCGACGACGTAGCTGCCCCCCAGCGGGTCGGCCATCTCGGCGACGCCGCTCTCGGAGGCAATGACCTGCTGGGTGCGCAAGGCCAGCCGCGCGTTCTCCTCGGTCGGCAAACCGAGCGCTTCGTCGAGGCCGTTGGTGTGCAGAGACTGGGTGCCGCCGAGCACGGCGGCCAGGGCCTGGATCGTGGTGCGCACGACATTGACCGTGGGTTGTTGGGCGGTCAGCGTCGAACCCGCGGTTTGGGTGTGGAAGCGCAACCAGAGAGAGCGCTCGGACTTCGGCGCGTACCGCTCACGCACGAGCTCCGCCCACAATCGCCGCGCGGCGCGGAACTTGGCCACTTCTTCGAGGAAGTTCGAGTGGGCGTTGAAGAAGAAGGACAGGCGCGCGGCAAAGTCGTCGATGGCGAGGCCGCGAGCGAGCGCGGCATCGACGTAGGCGAGCCCCGCCGCGAGCGTGAACGCCACCTCCTGGACCGCCGTCGAACCCGCCTCGCGCATGTGGTAGCCCGAGATCGAAATCGGGTTCCAGTTCGGCACCTTCTCGGCGCAGAAGGCGATGACGTCGGTCACCAGCTTCATGGAGGGCTTCGGCGGGTAGATGTAGGTGCCGCGGGCGGCGTACTCCTTCAAAATGTCGTTCTGGACCGTACCGCCCACCTTCTCCCACGCGACACCCTGCTCTTCCGCCACCGCCAGATACAACGCCAGCAGAATCGGCGCCGTCGAGTTGATGGTCATGGAGGTCGTCACGCGGTCGAGCGGGATGCCTTCGAACAACCGCCGCATGTCGGCGATCGAGTCGATCGCTACCCCCACCCGTCCCACTTCGCCGGCCGCGATGGTCTCGTCCGAGTCGTAGCCGATCTGGGTCGGGAGATCGAATGCCACCGAAAGCCCCGTGGTGCCCTGGGACAGCAGGTACCGGTACCGCTCATTCGACTCCTCGGCGGAAGAAAACCCGGCGTACTGGCGCATCGTCCACCGCCGCTGCCGGTAGCCCTCGCGGTAAAGCCCACGGGTGTAGGGAAACGCCGCGGGCTCCCCGATCCCAGCGCCGAGCCCCGCCACGTCCGCGGGGCCATAAGCGGGTTGAATGTCGATGTCGGAAGACGTCTTACGCGCGGTCGTCGAATCGGGCTTGGTTGGCATAGTGGCGGATTATAGGAGACGCCTTGCGGGACTCTGAAAATCAGAGTAGCGTTTCGTCATGACCCGCATCACCGCCACCGAAGCCAGCCGGAGCTTCTCGGAGCTCCTGAACCGCGCCCGCTACGGCGGCGAGTCCTTCGTCGTCGTCCGGGGCGGCGAGGAGATGGCCCAGATCACGCCGCCAAGCGGCAAGCAATCCTTGACCTTGGGTCAGTTGTTCGAACTTCTGGACCAATTCCCTGCCGACCCTACCTTCGCCGACGACCTTGAGGTCATCCAGTCGCAGCAGGGCCTGCCACCCCGAGATCCGTGGTCTACCTGATCGACACCTCGGTCCTGATCGCCCGAGAACGACATTTGAGTCCAAACGACTCCGCTCTCGTTGGGAACGCCAGCGCTATCGCGGCAGTCTCAGTGGCCGAGTTGCTTCACGGTGTCCACCGCGCCCAGGGTGTTCATCAACGCCAGCAGAGACAGCGGAAAGTGGAGGCGGTCCTATCCGCCCTCCAAGTGCTGCCCTACACCGCGGACATTGCCCGTGTCCATGCTGAGATCTGGGCTCATCTCTCCGAAAGAGGCCAGATGATCGGCGCCCATGACTTGATCATTGCGGCCACGGCTCTCACTCATCAGCTCACCCTGGTCACACTCAATCTCCGACATTTCGAGCGCGTTCCCGGGTTGGCCGTCGTGACCTTTGGATAACCCCCTACCCCACCGCCCCCAACCCCCGCCGCTTGGCCCGCCACAGCAACTTCCGGACCGTCCAGCGGCCTAGCCGCGGGGGGCGGTCGAGGAAGTCGGAGTCGGCTTCTTCGAGCTCGGAGAGCAGGCGGAGGGCGGCGAGCAGCAGGAAGGTGCAGGCTTTGTCGTAGCCGGCCGGGAGATCGACCAGGGCGGGGGCAACGCCGAGCAATTGGCGGCGCAGCTCGCGGCACTCGTTGCGCACGGCGCGTACGGGGGCGCGCAGGTCGGGGCGCGGGCCGGGTGTAGGCAGCTCGCTCGTGGGCAGCGGCCACCTGCCGGCGGCGAGGTGGGCGCCCAGATTCTGGAGCAGCGACAGGCGCACGAGGGCTCCCGTGAACCCGACCAAGGCTTCCGAAACGGGTTCCCCGAGTTGGGCCTCGGCGAGCGCTCCGCCCAAGCGCTCGGCCGCGGCGCGGGCCGCTTGGGGCGACTCGAAACGCGGCGTCAAGGCCCGATCGAGGGCTGCCGAGACCAGCCGCGCCAGGGCTTCGCGCACGAACGGGCGCTCACGGTGACAGGCCGCCAGACGCAGCTGGGCGCCAGGGAGCCCTACGGCCTCCTGGGGTGGCGGCCAGTGGCGCTCGAGATCCTTGAACCAGCGCTCGATCGCCTTGCCGACCTCTCGGCGGCCCGCGAGATCGGCCGCTGCATCGGCCTCCCGGGCGAGATCGAACAATTCGGCGGCGTACTCCGCCAGGGCGCTCGCCCGGCGCCGTTCCCGAGCGTCCAGCAAATCCAGCACGGGCGCGAAGTCGCCGAGACGATGGACGGCCGTCGGCATCATCCCAAAAGACGGATCAGCTCGCGCTGGGGCTCGGCACCCGTCACTTCCGCCCCCGCCGAGGTCAGCGCGAGATTGACCTCGCTGCGCACGCCGAAATCGCCGTCGAAATAGATGCCGGGCTCGATCGAGAAGCCGGTCATGGGCACCAGCAGGCGGGTGTCGTGGGTCTCGAAGTTGTCCATGTTCGCCCCCTGACCGTGGTCCGAGGTGTCGATGGAATGGCCCGTCCGGTGGTAGAAGCGGTCGCCGTAGCCCGCCTTGTCGATCACGGCACGGGCCGCGTCGTCGACCTCGAAACCGCGCACGGGACGGTGCGGGAAGCGGTCCTGGACGAGTGCGATGCCGGCGTCCCGGGCGGCCACGACGAGGTCGAAGATCTCCTGTTGACGATCGGTCGGCGCGCTCGCCGCGACGCCGCACCAGCAGATGTCGGCGTAGATCGAGCCCGCGGCCTTCTCCTTCGCCCACAGGTCGATCAACAGGAAGCACCCGGGCACGATCGCCGACGAGCCGACCGGGCCGGGCTGGTAGTGCGGGTCCGCGCTGTGAGCATCGACCCCCACGATGGGCGCACCCTCGGCGTGCAAGCCGGCAGCCTCGAAGCGCCCGAGGATGAACTGTTGGACGTCGTACTCGAAGATCGCACGCTTCGCCGCCAACGCCTCGCGGACGTGGCCGAAGGCCTCCTTGACGATCCGGTGGAGGTGCGTGCTCGCCCGCCGGTGAGTCTCGAGTTGGGCCAGCGACCAGGTGGCCGCGAAGCGCTGCACCAGATCCGCCGAAGAATGCAGCTCCGAACCCGCCTCGCGCAGCAATTCGGCCGTACCGGCGTCGAGCCGCGACACCGAGGGCAAGCCGTTGCCCGGGCTGTACTGGACCGCGAGTTTGGTGATGCCGGCCACGAGCCCGGTGAGGCTCGCGCGGTGCTCTTTCCAGCGGGTGTAACTCGAGGTCTCCCCTGGCAGGTGCTCGAGCATGGCCGGCTCGAGACCGTGGACGAGCTTGCGCGGCTTGCCGGTCTTGGGAATCAGGTAGTAACAGCGCCGGGTGACCAGGTGGTCGGTGCCGATGCCGAGCAGGGCGAGGCTGATCGGGTCGTTGTTTTGGAACGCGGCGAAGAGCCAGCCGTCGAGCCCCGCCTCGGCGAGGGCATCCTGGATGGCGTCGATCTTGTCGGCGAGCATGAAGGTCTCCGTGGCAGCGGGACGAGAGGTGGCGATGGTATCAGCCGTGCCGCCTTGAACCCACCCCGCCCCTTCGGTACCATCCGATCCATGCCCCGGGTGAGTTTCACGTCTGCGCTGGCTCGCCATGTTGCCTGTCCGCCGCGGGAGGTCGCGGGCACCACCGTTCGCACGGCTCTCGACGCAGCCTTGGCGGCGAACCCGGGCCTGCGACCGTACGTGCTCGACGAGCAAGGCGCCTTGCGGAAACACATCACCGTCTTCATCGGCAGCGAAGTCGTCCAGGATCGCACGGCGCTTTCCGAGCCAGTCGCTGCCGACGCCCAGATCCACGTCATGCAGGCGCTTTCCGGCGGCTGAGGAGATCTCCCATGTCCAACCGACTGCTCGTCGCCACCCGGAAGGGCCTCTTCACTCTCGAGCGTCGGCCGGACGGTTGGCGAATCTCGAGCACGGCGTTCTTGGCCGATCCGGTCTCGATCGTACTGCCGGTCGGCCCCGAGACGATCTACGCTGCTCTCGACCACGGCCACTTCGGCGTCAAGCTCCACCGCTCCGACGACGCCGGCACTTCCTGGCGGGAAATCGCTGCCCCGGCGTTTCCGCCCAAACCGCCCGACGTCGACGACCTCGACGCCAATGGCAAGGAAGTCCCCTGGCGGGTCGAGAAGATCTGGGCGCTCGAAACCGCCGGCCGGCCGGACCACCTGTGGTGCGGCACGCTGCCCGGGGGGCTCTTTCGCTCTCTGGACGGCGGCGCCAGCTGGGAGCTGAACCGGCCGTTGTGGGACTTGCCCGAGCGCAAGCGTTGGAACGGCGGTGGTTACGACGTCCCGGGCATCCACTCGATCGCGGTCGATCCGCGGGACCCACGGCGCGTTCTCGTGGCCGTCTCCGTGGGCGGCGTGTGGCGCAGCGACGACGACGGCGCCTCGTGGCGCATCCAGGCCGACGGCATGCGGGCCGAGTACATGCCCCCCGAGCTCGCCTACGACCCGGTCTCCCAGGACCCGCACTTGCTGGCCGCCTGCCGCACCGTGCCCGACGCCCTGTGGGTGCAACACCACAACGGCATTTTCCGCTCGACCGACGGCGCGGCGTCCTGGCAGGAGATCTCGAACGTGCCGGTCTCGGGCTTCGGCTTCGCCGTGGCGGTTCATCCCCGCGAGCCCGACACCGCGTGGTTCGTACCCGCCGCCAAGGACGAACGGCGCATCCCGGTGGACGGCCGACTCGTGGTGTTACGCACGCGGGACGGCGGCGCGAGCTTCGACGTCCTACGCCGCGGCCTTCCGCAGGAGCATGCGTACGATCTGGTCTACCGCCACGGACTAGCCGTCGACGAGAGCGGCGAGCGCCTGGCTTTCGGCAGCACCACGGGCTCGTTGTGGATCAGCGAGGATCAAGGCAACTCGTGGTCGGCCGTCAGCCACCATCTGCCGCCGGTTTACGCCGTGCGGTTCGTGGGGTGAGGGCTTACAACGTCGCCACGGCAACGATCCGGCTGCGGTCCGACACCACGACGCCGCCCGGCCGTTCGGCCGTGACCGCGAACAGATAGGCCCGGCCCACCGGCAGCCGGGCGGCGTACTCGACGCTCACGCCCGCGGAATTGGCCCCGGCGGGAATGTCGAAGACACCGCCGTCGACCGGAAACCGCTCGTCCCGTTCCCGATCGAAGATCCAGAGCTGGTACTGCTCGCGCGCCGGGTCGTTGGCCGCTAGTCCCACGAAGCGCATCGTGCCCCGCTGAGCCTCGGCGTCCCACGTGAGCTCGCCGACGGGGCGCTCCCCGGCGCCGCCGCCGGGGCTCGTGAGGGCCAAGCGTTCCACGGTGCCGGTCGGCGGGGGCGCTGACGGAGTGAGCCGCGGCCACCATCCGATCGCCGCCACGAGCAAGCAGGCCGCCGCGAGCACCCAGGGCAACCAGGCCATGCGGCGGGGTGCCGCGGGCCGAAAGCGGAAGAAGGAGCGGGCGTCCGCCGCCAGACGGAGACGAAGGCCCGGCGAGATCGCCACGCTCGCCGCTTCGCGGTCGACGAGCGCCACGGCCGCGGCCGCCGCGGCCCACTCGGCATCGTCCTCGAAGTCCGGGCCGGGCGGTTCCCCGTCCCCGGTGGCGCGATCGAGGCGCATTTCGAGCTCACGACTGAGCTCTCGATCGGGCTCCGGTGAGGCCGCATTCGCGGCAGGCTCGAAGGGGCGGTCCGGGTTCATGGTGCCACCTCGGGGACAGTGCGGCCTTGTCCGAGTTTCTTGCGCACGGTTTCGAGACCTCGCCGCACCCAGCTCTTTACGGTGCCGAGAGGAAGCCTGGTGTGCTCGGCGATCTCGCCGTGGGACAGGCCATGGAGAAGGGACAAGACGAGCACCCGGCGATGCTCGCGGGGCAGTTGCCCGAGCGCCCGGCGAGCGAGCGCCACCTCGGCGCCGCGCTCGATGCCGCTGTCGAGCACCGTCTCCGCCGACTCGTCATCGGGCAGGGACTCGGTTGAAACTCGCCGACCGTTCTTGCGGAGTCGGTCGATCAAGCGGCGGCGGGTCAGCAGCGCGACGAAGGTCGCCTCGCCGCCCCGGGCGGGGTCGAAACGGGCGGCATGGCGCCAGAGATCCAGAAACACTTCTTGGACGATCTCCTCGCCCTCCGCTTCGGAACGGCATTGGCGCCGCACGAGCGACAGCACGAGACCGCCGTAACGCTCGAGACAAGCCTCCACGGCTCCCGTTTCGCCCTCGGCCACGAGGGGCAGGAGCGGCGGCGGAGCGGCGACGGCGGCGGAGCCGAACAAAACGGAGAGGAACACGTGAGCGCGAGTTTAGTCACAAAAGGGCAGCCACCGCGGGATGGCGGTGGCTGCCGGAGTCCTGGTCAGGGCAGGAGGACGGTGTCGATCACGTGGATGACGCCGTTCGAAGTCGCGATGTCGGCGGTGAGGACCTTGGCCTCGTTGACCCGCAGGCTGTCGCCCATGTAGTTGAAGCCGACGGAACCGCCCTGCACGGTCTTGGCGGCCCGCAGATCAGCGGCTTGACCGGAAGACACCGACCCGGCGACGACGTGGTACGTGAGGATCGCCTTCAAAGTCTCGCGATTTTCCGGCTTCAGCAGCTCCTGGATCTTCTTGTCCCCGAGCTTGGCGAAGGCGGCATCGGTGGGCGCGAACACGGTGAACGGGCCGCTGCCTTTGAGCGTATCGACGAGGCCGGCCGCCCCGAGGGCCGCGGCAAGCGTCTTGAACTGGCCCGCGGCGACCGCGGTATCGACGATGTCGGCCGTCTTGGTGGTGGTCTTGGCATGGGTGCCGGCCGACAGGGGCAGGGCGACGAGGGCACAAAGCAGAAGCGCGGTCTTTTTCATGGGGACGAAGCTCCAGTCGAGAGGATCAGGGTTGGGAACCAGTCCGGAATCGCCGTTCGATTCCGTTCTCCCCTGAGTTCGCCGGAGTTGGGGGTTTGGATGCGGGGGACCGAAAGTTCCAGACGGGCAGTCAGGACCGGAAACCGAACGGATCGACGAGAGGAACGCCGAAAGAGCGGAAGTCCCGCACATTGCGAGTCGCAACGGTCAACCCGTGAACCTTCGCCGTGGCTGCAATGAGGGCGTCTTCGAAGAGGTCAGATGAGCTCCGATGGATGAGTCTCGCCCAGATCCGGAATGTCTGCGCATCCACCGAAAGCAGGTTCCAGCTCGCGGCAAGTACCTTGATCCAAGCCTCGATCTCTCGCGCTTTCTGCGGATCTTGCTCGCGCGTCAGCTCGACGCCAGCTTGCAGCTCTCCCAACGTGACCGCCGAGAGAAACAGTTGGTTTTCGGGAACCCTCGCGATCCAGGCCAAGACTCCACCATGAGGCCTCGGCTTGCGCAGTTCCGAGATGACGTTGGTATCGAGGAGGAACACAGCTTCCCTCAGACCAACGGCTCGGGACGGCGCCGCTTCCGTCCACCCCGCTCGGGAATTGGCAACTCGAACCTCGGGCCGTCGCCGAGGAGAAGGTCTTTCAGGCTGGGCCGGGAGCCTTCCTGGAGACGGCGCCACTCTGCCAGCGGCACGACCACGGCAAGCTCGACACCGCGGCGGGAAACCACCTGCGGACCCTGTTCGATCACGGTTTCCAGAAGCTCACTGAAACGGGCCTTGGCATCTTGTACGGACCACGAACGAGCTGTCGACATGACGACCTCCTGACTATCTCGCTGACTAGCTTACACCACACCCTCTACGACCGACCCGTCCACTGCGTTAGGCTTACACCCTTCCACCCGCGAGGACCCAGCCATGACCGACACCTTCGCTTCCCGCCTGTCTCGCCGCGGCTTTTTGCGTTACGTCGGTGCCGGCACGGGTTTGGCTCTCGGGGCCGAGTTGGGGCCGCTGGCGAGTTGGCTCCATGCGGCGACGACGCCGGCGCCCGGGGCCTGGGTGCTGGCGGACGGCACACCGGCCTGGGTTTCGCCGCCGTACCCGGTGCCGGTGCCGGGGGATCCGCAGCCGGCGGCCACGGACGCCAAGCGCCTGGCCCAGTTCCGGGTGATCGACGATCTCGTGTTGCCGCCGGGCTTCCGGTATGACCTCGTGGCCCAGTGGGGCGAGGTCTTCGGCCCGCCGGACGATCCCGCGAAGCAGATCCGCTTCGGTTACAACTGCGACTACACCGGCCTCGTGCCGATCCCCGGCCAGCCCGACCACTTCTACTTGCTGGTCAACCACGAATACGTCTCGGCGCGCCCCTGGCTGCAAGCCTGCCGCGAGGTGCTCGGCGAGGACATCCCGAGTTTCCAGTTGATCGAGGACCCGGAGCGGCGCAACCGCGAGCTGTTGGTAATCGACGGTTGGACGGCCAACGGCAACAGCCTGGACCTCGGCCGCGACGAGATCCCCCCCGCGGCGCGCGCCGCCATGACCCGGATCGCGACGTTGGCGCTCTCCGAACAAGGCGTCTCGGTGCTCCACGTGCGGCGGACACCGGAGGGACGGATCGAAGTCGTGCGCGACGCACCGGACCACCGGCGCATCGCCGGAGCCTCGACCCGCAACGTCCTGCCGGACGCCCCGTTCCGCTTCAGCGGGCAGGCCGCGGCACTCTTCACCCGCCCGCCCCGCGGAACCATGTGCAACTGCTCGGGCGGCACCACCCCCTGGGGCACGTTCCTGACCTGCGAAGAGAACTTCCAGGACCAGTGCCAGGAGGAAGTCGCTCCGGACGGCTCGCCGGCTCCCGAACGGCCGCGGATCTGGAACGCCGAGGGCCAGCTCGACCGCGGCCGGCTCGACGCCCGGGTGCCCGAGCCCGTCATTCTCGAGGGATTCGGTTGGGCCATTCCCGACCCCCTCGACGGCCGACACTACGGCTGGGTCACCGAGATCGACCCGAAGACCGGGGCGCTTACCAAACACACCGCCCTCGGACGCTTCCGGCACGAGAACGTCGCTCTGCGCACGGTGGCTGGCCGGCCGCTCGCGGCCTACCAGGGGGACGACCGGCGCGGCGGCCACGTCTGGAAGTTCGTCAGTGCCGAGCCCGTCGGCGACCCCGCGGACCCGGCCAACAGCCGCCTGTTCGAAAACGGCACGCTCTACGTCGCCCGCTTCACCGGGGACTTCAAGGGGCGGTGGATTCCGATCCGGCCCGAGACGCCGCTCGCCGTGCCCGAACCCGAGCAGGGCCACACCGAGCACCTGCTGCTGCCGGCGCGCCCCCACGGCGGCTATGTCGCCGTCGGGAACCCCAAGAAGCGCCGGGCGCGCCTGACCGTGACGCAGTGGGTCGAGACGATCGAGGCGTTCACCGGCAAGGACTACCGTCAAACGACCCTCGGTGATCTGGTCCGGATCGCCCCCACCGGCGACCCGGCGGAGGATCTCCGGCGGGCCACGGGCATTTTGGTTCTCGACGCCTTCGTCATGGCCAACGCCGTCGGCGGCACTCCTTCTGCGCGGCCCGAGGATCTCGAGATTCACCCCGGCGACGGCAGCGTCTACATCGCCTTCACGGACTCGACCGGCAGCTCCGACGGCGCCCCGGATCGCCGGGTGTTCCCCGACTCCGCGGGCAAGAACTCCCGCCAGTACGGCGCCGTCTACCGCTTGGTCGAAGACGGCGAAGACCCCGCGGCCACGAGCTTCACCTGGGGCAAGTTCGTCGCCTCGGGCGAAGCGGCCGAACAAGGCGGCGGCTTCGCCAACGCCGACAATCTGGCCTTCGACCCCGGCGGCAACCTCTGGCTGGTGACCGACATCACGACCACTTCCCACAACTTTCCGACCGAACGCTCGAAGGGCGACGGCAGCCAGCCCGGGGGCCAGAAGTTCCCCGGCATCTTCGGCAACAACGCCATGTTCATGGTGCCCACCGCGGGGCCGGCGGCCGGTGTGCCCCACTGCTTCGCCACCGGCCCGATGGAGTGTGAGCTGACCGGCCCGACGTTCTTGCCGGACGGCCGCGCCTTGATTCTCTCCGTCCAGCACCCCGGCGAATTGCACGGCCGGCGGCCCGCCCAGGCACCCGTGCGGCGGCAGTGGCACGTCATCCACGACCGTGCCAACCGGGCGTTTCTGCAGGAGCGCTTCGTGCCCGAGGGCAGCAACTTCCCTTCCGGCGAACCCGGGGCGATGCCGCGACCGTCGGTCGTCTGCATCACGCGCGGTTAGGTCGCAGGATGTCCCGCGAGCTGATCCTCGTTTGGGCCGGGCGGCACCAGCGGGACTCCTGGTCGAGCCTGGTCGCGGACTATCTGGAGCGCATCCGCCGTTGGACCCCGATCCGCGAGATCGTGGTCAAAGTCCGCGACGAACGCGACGCGGCCACGCGCCTACGCACCGAGGCCGCGGCACTGCTCGGCGCCCTGCCCGAGCCGGTCTACCTCGTAGCCCTGGATCGTCGGGGTGAAGCGGTGTCGTCCCCCGAGCTCGCGGACCGGTTGACCCGCGTGCGCGACGAATGGCCCCACGCGGTGGCGTTTCTGCTCGGTTCCGACCTGGGTTTGGCGCCGGAATTACTCGCTCGCGCCCGCTGGAAGTGGTCCCTGGGACCGCTCACCCTGCCCCACGAGCTGGCCCGGTTGGTGGTCGCCGAACAGGTCTATCGGGCGCTTTCCATCGGGGCGGGAATAAAGTACCATCGCGCACCGCTTTGACGCGGCCAGGTGGCCCGGACCGGGTCATCCGTCGGAGGGTTGAGCGTGGAAAATACCAAGGGTTTGACGACCGGGGATGTCCTTTCCAGCGAGCAGATCGGCTTTCTTCGCGAGCGCCTCCAATCCGAGAGGCAGCGCATCCTGGACATGTATGAAGCCGACGTCCGCGCCGGCCAGCTGGCAGGTGCCGACGACGGCACCGAGGATCTCGTCGACCAAGCCAACAAGGCCTGGAACCGCGAATTCATGTTCTCCCTCTCCGACAACGAGCGGAAGCACCTGCTCTTGATCGAAGCCGCCATCGTCCGCTTGGACGCCGGCACCTACGGCATCTGCCTCCATTCCGGTGAACCCATCGCGTACCCGCGCCTACTCGCGGTGCCCTGGGCCCGTTACACCGTCGACGTACAGGAGAAGATCGAAAAAGGTCTCCTGGAAGAAGACGAAATCTGACCTTCCCGGCGGCCCGCCACGGCCGGCCGCCAACTTCCATGGCCAGCGCTCTCGACCATCTGCTCGCCCGGCTCGACCAGGGCGACTCGTCGCCCGTCTTTCTGGTCGCGGGCGACCGGGTGGTCTCCGAACCTGCCGCGCTGCGCCTCGCCGAAACGCTCGCCCACAAGGCCGGCACAACGGTGGAAAGCCACCGCCGTCCGCCCGAACTGGCCCCGCTCCTGGCTGATCTCCGCACGTTCTCGCTCTTCGGCGGCGCCAAGGTGGTCTTGGCGGTCGAAACCGGGGTCTTGGCGGACAAAAGCGGCGCCGCGGCGTTTCTCGATCAAGCTGCCGAGGTGGTGCCGGTGGGCACCGGCGGCCTGTCGTCCCGCGAGCGGGAGGGCGCTCTGCGCTTGCTCCAGGTCATCCGCCTGTTCGATCTCGACCCCTACCTTGGCCGGCCCGAGGCGGTGCTCGCGGAGTTGCCCGAGTGGGTGTTCCAGGGCGCCAAGTCCGGCGGTAAGGGCGGCCGCTCGAAAAAGGACGCCGAGAAGTTACGCGGCGAGCTGGCGGGTCTGCTGACCGCCGCGCTCGAGGCCGGTCTCGAAGGCCGCGGCACGGAAGAAGTATCGGACTTGGCCGCTGCCCTCCAAGCCGGCTTACCGCCGGGTCACGTGCTGGTGCTGGCGGAAAGCGAGGTCGCCGCGGACCATCCGCTGGTCGCCTCCCTCGAATCCCGCGGCGCCTTCCTGCGGCTCGGCGCGATCTCGGCGGACCGCGACGGCGCCTGGAAGGGCCTCGAGGGCATGGTCGGCGAGTTGGCGCGGGAAACCGGCGTGACCATCGCGCCCGACGCTCTCGGCGAGCTCGCCCGGCGCACACTGCGTAAAGAAAGCGACTTCGCCGACGCCGTGGACCCGGAGTCCACCGCCCGCTTCGCCGGCGAGTACCGCAAGCTCGCGAGCCTCGCCCACGGCGGCAATCGCCAAAAGATCGAGAAGCACGACGTCGAGGACGCCGTGGAGGACCGCGGGCAGGAAGACGTCTGGGCGATCCTCGACGCGATCGCCCAGGGCCGCGGCGCCGAGGCGCTCGACCGCTACCATCGCCTCCTCGCCACCTCCGAAGACGAAATCGCCACCCGCCTGTCCTTCTTTTCTCTCTTCGCCACCTTCTGCCGCAACCTCGCCGTGGTCCCTGGCCTCTGCCGCCTAGCCGGCGTCCCGGCCAACGAAAGCAGCTATCCGCGCTTCAAGGAGCGCATCGCCCCGGCGCTCCAAAAAGAGATCCAAGGCGACAAAAGCCCCCTCGCCGGCCTCCACCCCTTCCGCCTCCACAAGGCCTACCTCGCCGCCAGCCGCCGCGACGAAAACTTCCTCGCCCGCCTCCCCTGGCGCGTGCTCGAGACCGAAATGCGCCTGAAAGGCGAAAGCGACCAGCCCGACGTCGCCCTCGCCCACCTGATGGCCGAAGTCGCGGCCAGCGGGCGGCGGTAGGGCTCGGGTTCTCGCCAACGGGAGATCATTGCCAGATCGTACGTTTTCCCGTACTGTGGAGCAGACTGGAGTCTGGCCATGACTGTACTGACCGCCTCGCAGGCCCGCGCTGACTTTTACCGACTGCTCGATCGCACGGCCGAGTCTCACACCCCGGTCACAATCGCCGGCAAGCGCAACCAAGCCGTGCTGGTGTCGGCCGAAGACTGGGCGGCCATTCAGGAGACTCTGTTCCTGCTTTCCGTCCCCGGCTTAAGGGAGTCGATCAAGGAGGGCCTCGCCGAACCGGTGGAGAGCTGCGCGGAGCAACTCGACTGGTGAGTTGGCACCTGGTCTTCACCCGCGCCGCCCAAAAGGACGCTCAAAAGGTCGCCGCCAGCGGCCTCAAGGCCAAGGCCCAGGCGCTTCTCGACGTGCTGCGAGCGAACCCGTTCCAGAACCCTCCACCTTTCGAGAAGCTCGTTGGCGACCTCGCCGGGGCCTACTCCCGTCGCATCAACATTCAGCACCGGCTCGTCTACCAGGTCCTAGAAGAGGAGAGGACGGTGAAGGTGCTTCGGATGTGGACGCACTACGAATAACCGCCTCGGTCATACTGACGGCCATGGAAATCCACACCATCGAGCCGTTCCTGGACTACTTCGAGAGCATCCGCGCGCGCACCCGCCGCGTGGTGCTCTGCATTCCGCCCGAGCGGCTGGAGGAAGCCCCGGCGCCGGGACTGTGGAGCCTGGGGGATCTCGTTCGCCACCTCGCTGCGACCGAGCGCCACATGTTCGCCGAGAACGTTCTCGGCCGCCCCAGCGCCTACGCCGGCCACGGCCGCCATCTCGCCGACGGCTTCGACGCCGTCCTCGCCTACTTCGACCACCAGCACGCCGAGTCGGTAGCACTCTTCCGCACCCTCACACCCGACCAGCTCCAAGCCAAATGCACGCCCCCCTCCGGCGCGCCCCTGACTACCTGGAAGTGGCTCCGCGCCATGGTCGAACACGAAGTCCACCACCGCGGCCAGATCTATCTACGCCTCGCCCTGATGGGCATCCCCACACCACCGATTTACGGGTTGACGTCGGAGGAGGTGCGGGAGCGGAGTCGGCGTTGACAACCTCTGCCCGCACCCCACGTATAGTGCTTTCGAGCCTTCGACACCCCGCCCCCCGAACCAGGAGAATCGCCGCGTGAAACGACTTGCTGCTGCCGGTGCTCTCGCCCTTTTGACCTTGCCGAGCCTCTCCGCCTTCGCCGATTGGCCCCAATTCCGGGGGCCGGAGGCGCCGATCTCGATTCCCGCGGGGCCGCATCAGCTCGAAGTGGCTTGGAAGCAGGCGCTCGGGTCGGGTTATTCGAACGTCTCCGTGGCGGGTGGGCTGGCGGTGACGATGTTCACGGCGGGTGAGAACGACGTGGTGGCGGCGTTCGACGCGGCGACCGGGGCCGAACGTTGGCGCTACTCCCTAGGTGCCAAATACGCCGGGCACGATGGCTCGACGGACGGGCCCATCGGCACGCCGACGATCGCGGACGGCACCGTTTACGCCCTCGGCGCTCAGGGCGCGCTCGTCGCCTTGGGGCTCGCGGACGGCAAGGAGCGTTGGCGAGCGCAGCTCGACGACAAGAACTCGACCGTGCCGTTTTACGGCTACACCACCTCGCCACTCGTCGCCGGGGACCTCGTGCTCGTCGCCACCGGCGGCGCGGGCCACCTGCTGACGGCCTACGACCGCGCCACCGGCAAGCAACGCTGGGCGCGCGGGGACGACGGGATCACCTACCAGACGCCGCTGGCCCTCGAGGTTGGGGGCCGCCGGCAGATCGTCGTCGTCGGAGACTTCTTCTTGACCGGCCTCGATCCGCGGGACGGCTCCGTTGTGTGGCAGAAGCGGCACACCGAGGGTAACGAGGCGGAGGGCTCGGCCCATGCCACGGCGGTCGGGGACGGGCGCTTCCTCGTCAAGTACGACCAGGATTCTCGGCTCTATCGTCTGGGTGCCCAGGGACCCGAGGAGCTTTGGAAGTCGCGCGCCTTCGCTAACACCTTTGGGCTGCCGGTTTACCACGACGGCCATTTCTACGGCTTCACCGGTCGCTTCTTGACCTGCGTGCGGGCCAGCGATGGCGAGATTCTGTGGCGCTCGCGCCCACCGGGCGGCTTGGGGTTGTCGCTGGTTGGGAACCTGCTGGCCGTGGTGGACCCGACCGGTGCGCTGGTGCTCGTCGAGCCCAACCCGACCGAGTACCGGGAGGTAGCCCGCGTCGCGGCTTTCGAACGAGGCGACTACGCCAGTCCGAGTTATGCCGGCGGCCGGTTCTTCCTCCGGAACCTCGGCGAGATCGCCGCCGTCCGCTTGGTCAGTGGTGGTGCGCCGACTGCCGCGGCGGCCCCGGAAGCGCCCTGGGTGCTCGGTGAGTTGGCCCGCTGGGTCGCCGAGCTCGAGAAATTGCCCGCGGGTGAGCGGCAAGCGCGCGTCGACGCCCGCTTCCCCGCGACGCTCCCGACGCCGGTGACCGAGCCCGGCGGCATCGCCCACTTCGTCTGGCGCGGCCAGACCGAGGATGTCGGCCTGTCCGGCGACGTCGCTCCGCCCAACGAAGAAATCGGCCTCCGGCAAGTGGCCGGGACCGACCTGTGGCTGCGCTCACGCCAGCTCGACCCCGCCGGGCAGTACAGCTACCGGTTCAGCATCGGCTTCGGCGAGCCGACGACGGACCCGAAGAACCCCGCCACCATCGACACCGGCAACGGCTTGCTCTCCGAGCTTCGAATGCCGGACTGGCCGGCCGCGCCGCACCTTGAAAGCCCGCCGGCCGATCACCCGCGGGGCACGCTCGACGGCTTTCCGTTCCGTTCCGAGTCGCTCGGCAACACGCGGGAAATCAAGGTCTGGCGTCCAGCCGATTACAGTGCGGACCCGGAGCGCCGCTTCCCGCTGCTGGTGGTCAACCACGGCGACAACCTGCTCCGCGGCGGGCTCTACCGGAACATCCTCGACAACCTGGTGGGGACCTCCGTCGAGCCGATCGTGGTGGTCTTCGTGCCGCGCGCCGCGGGGCCGGAATACGGCGGCCCCGGCGTCGAGGGTTACGCGTCGTTTTTGGTCGACGAGCTGATCCCTCACCTCGAGCGCCACTACCGGCTCGACCCGAAGCGCCGCGCCATCACCGGCCCCGCCTCCGCGGGCGTCACGTCCCTCTTCACGGCCCTCGCGAAGCCGGGAGCGTTCTTTCGGGTAGCGATCCAGAGTTACTACACGATGGAGCCGGCCGCGACCAAGATCGCCGAGCTGCTGACGACCAAGTCGGCCAAACCCGAGCTGGTGCACGTGGTCTGGAGCCGCTACGACTACGCCATCCCGAACGGACCCCAGGCCGCCGAGGCGACCGAGGGGCTACTCGAGCTCCTGCGTGCGGCCAAGGTGCCCGTCGTGGAAGTCGTCGGCACGCACTCCCCCAACTGGGGCGGCTGGCGCGGCCAACACGATGATGAACTGAAAGCGCTCTTCCCCGCCGTCACTCCGAAGTAACGACTCCACCGCGGGTGCCCTGGGCGAGGGCACCCGCTTCGGGCCAGGAAGCGACTCCTCACCCGCGCCCAAAGGCCATCCGCGGGAAGCCGTATTCGAGGCGCAGCGCTCGGAACGGCATCAGGATCCGCTCGCGGTCGCCGGCGGCGAGGCGGTCGTGGCGACCGTACAGACTCTTGTAGGCGCCCACGAGCTCGGGGAAGTGGCGGTGGAGCCAGGGCAGGAGCTTCGGCCGCGTTTCGCTGCGCAGCACGAGAGGCTCCACTTCGACATCGACGGCACCCGCCGCCGCTGCCGCCGCCACGAGCGGACGCAGCGTGCTCTCCTCGTGGTTGATCCACGGCAGCAGGGGCTTGATCGCTACCACCACCGCGAGCCCGTGGTTCGCCAAACGCTCGACGGCGGCGAGCCGTTCGTCCGGCGGCGAACCATGGGGTTCGAGCACGGCGGCTAAGTCCGGATCGAGCGCGGGCAGCGCCATGCGCACGCGGACCGCGTGCTGGGTGTCGAGTTCCGCCAGGCGCTCGGCATCCTCCCGAACCCGCGGGGACCGGGTGTCGATCGACACCGTCAGCCCCTCGAGCCGGCCGAGCGCCTCGAGGATGGGGCGCAGGGCTTCGCGGTACTGCTCAGGAGTGGAGTAAGGATCGACGTTCGTGCCGAGAAGCACCGGCTGCCGCGTCTCCGCGGCCTGGCGCAAGCGCCGCAGCAGGCTTCCGGAATCGTTGGGAGCCCACGGCCAAACCGGATTCGGCAAGGCGGGGGCGAGCGGCAAAGTGGCTTGCTGGATCATTACGCCTTATTACCGCCTATTTTCTCGCCGGTGTCAAGAGGCCGCGAAACCGTGCGCCGACATGCGCCGGCATGCCGGCGCACACTGGACTGTAAACGCTGATTCTGCTGGAGTTGTGGTGGGCGGCGCGGAATCCCGAGACACCTCGGGACCGAGTACTCAACCCCAATGAGCTTCGCCGGCTCTGGGCGGTCTGGGGCCATGGTTATCATCCCGTCGTCCTTCTCCTTCGCTTGCGTCTGCTGACGGCCCAGCGGGGCCAGCAGCTCCTGCAGTTCCGGCACGAGCAGATCGAGATCCAGGGCGAGGATTGGTGGTGGAACGTTCCGAGCGCCCTGACCAAGACGCGCCGGCCCTACCGGATCTACCTTGGGCCGTGGACTCGAGAGCTCCTCCAATCGACATCCCTCCTCCGGGGCGGTGCTGTCTTCGAGGCTCGCGAACTCTCCACCATCAAGCAAGACCTCTCGAGATACGTCCGTACGAGCACCGCGCGGATCGGCCTTCCCTATTGGCAACCGCGGGACCTGCGGCGAACTGCGGCCACGATGATGGCGCGGGGCGGTGTGTCGCGATTCATCATCAAGCGCGTGCTCGGCCACGCGGATCGCGAGATCACGGCCGTCTACGACCTCTACTCCTACGACCGAGAGGTCAAACAGGCCGTTCTGACCCTTGAGAACGCCGTCCAAGCGACGGTGAGCGGGTCGGGCGAGATCTAGCGAACCAGGGAGGGCCGGCGAACGCCGTTCGCCGGCTCCCCCGGCGCCCGTCGGTGCCGGGATCATTCTTCGGAGGTGGATGGGTGCCAGGCGAGTGGAGGTACCAAGAGGCGAAAAATGGGGCGAATGAACGGGTGCAGCAGCTCTCATGATGCCGACGGATAGACCACGTTCGGCGGAGCGTCAAATCCGGTGTGTCAGGGTGGCGCACCGTGGGCCACGGGTGGGGGCGGCGGGGGCGCCGCCTCGCCACACCCCGCTGTCATAAGCTTCTTCGCGTGATCCCTGCAGCGCTTTCTCCCGCCTCCATCCTCCGCCTTCGAATCCGCCTCCGCTTCACCGCCACCGCCCGGTTTCACTTTCTCCACGGCGGGGTGATCCATGGCCTCCTGGCGCGAGCGCTTGGCGAGCACTTGCCGGAGACGGTGATTCCTTTCTGCCCCGAGTCGGGGCGGGTGGTGTTCGAAGCTGACGACGGCTACCACCTCGGGCTAACGCTGGTCGGTGAGGCGCGGTCGCTGCTGCCGCGGTTGACGGCGGGTCTGGCGGAGGTGGGTGGCGCTCGCGCGGCGGCCTCGGGGGCGCCGGTGACGTTGGGCGGGAACTTCGTTCTCGAGTCGGTGGACGAGCTGTCGGAGATCTCGGAGGGCGAAATCGAAGCCGCGGCGATGGCGGCTTCGCGGCGGGAGTCGATTACGGTGCGGTTTCTCTCGCCGCTGCGGCTCAAGCTGCCGAACGATGGCGGAGTCGTCGGGACGGACGGCTTTCCGGCCGAGTTGTTCCTCGAGCGGCTCGGGCAGCGGCTCGGCTTCCTGGCCACCGGGCGGTTTCCCTATCGAGAGGAGCTGCCGGCGATTCCGACCGGAGTCTCGGCTACGCCGCGGTCGCTGCTGTGGATCGACTTGCCACTCAAGGGACGACCGGAGGCGCGCTCCGGCCGGCCGGACCGGATGACCCTGGGCGGTGTGCTCGGCACGGTGGAGCTCGCCGGGCTGTCGCCCGAGTGGCACCGGCTGCTCGCCCTCGGCCGGTTCCTCCACGCCGGGGCGTCCACGGGCTACGGCCTGGGGCGCTACTCAATCGAGGAGACTCTGCCGGCGAGCGCCGAGCTGTTCCTGCCCGCGCGGTCGCTGCTCGAACGGGCTGCCGAGCCCGCGGCCCTCGAAGCCGCGCTCGAGCACTTGCGCTCCCGGTCCGACGCCGCGGGCGGAGACGGTGTGACTCCCGAAGAGCTGGCCGATGCCGGGGACCCGGCGCTCGAGGCGCTCTCGGCCGAGCTGCTCGCCGGCACCTACCAGCCGCCGCCGCTTCAAGGCTTCGTGCTCGAGCGGCCGGACGGCAAGCTCAGGCCCCTCGCCGTGCCTACCGTGCGCGACCGCGTGGCCCAACGCGCCGCCGGCCAAACCCTCGCCGCCGGCATCGACACGTTGCTCGAGGACTGCTCCTACGCCTACCGCAAGGGTTTCTCCCGCTCCGGCGCCGCCCGCGCCATTCAAAAGGCTTACGAAGACGGCTACCGCACGGTGCTCGACGCCGACATCGCCGCCTTCTTCGATTCCGTCGATCTCGACCGCCTGCTCGGCAAGTTACGCGCGCTCTACCCCTTCGAGCCGATCGTCGAGCTGATCGACGCCTGGCTCCACGTCCCGGTCCTCTTCGACGGCAAGCGCCTCGAGCGTGACCGCGGCGTGCCCCAAGGGTCACCGATTTCGCCGCTCCTGGCGAATTTGTACCTCGACGAGTTCGACGAGGAGATTCTGGGGCAGGGGTACCGGCTGGTGCGCTCGGGCGAGCGATTCGTGGTGCTCTGCCGCGACGCCGAGGCCGCGCGGGAGGCCTGGCGGGCGTCGCGGTGGATGGCGGGGCTTGGCGTACTGAATCTCCAGGAACTGCGGCGATCGAGCGGGTGATCAGGTAGGTGCGGACATCGCACCGCCTGGCACCTTCCGTTGATCGTCTGAATCACGGATGGCCACGGATGACCCGGATTTCACGTTCCTTTTTATCCGTGGTTTCCGCGCCATCCGTGGCCATCCGTGATTCAGACCGTTTCGCCAAAAATGCCGAGAAAAGCCATAACCCGGCCTTCGCCTGTCGCTCCAAGAACAATGTCGTCGTAGGGGCGGCCCCTTGTGGCCGCCCTCTTCCGCAACCGGGCCACCCAGCCACCGCCGGACCCGGTGAACGCGCTCCTCTCCTACGGCTACACGTTGCTCCACCACCACGCCTCGACGGCGCTGGTAGCCGCCGGGCTCCATCCGCAGATCGGGCTCTTTCACCAAGGCCGAGGGCGGCACCACGCCCTGGCGAGCGACCTTCAGGAGGAGTTCCGCTCGGCCGTGGATGCGCTCGTGTGGCACCTGATCCGGCGGCGGGAGGCGAGTCTCGACGACTTCACCGACGCCGAAGACGGCACCGGCGGCGTCTGGCTCTCGGCGCCACTGCGGCGGAAGTTCATCGAGCGATTCGAGGAGCGCTGGAGCACCAAGCTGATCCCCGAAGAAGGCACCGAGCCCCTGGCGTATTGGCAGATTCTGGCGCGGCAAGCGGGGCGGATTCGGCTGCTGGTGCGGGGTGAGGTCGCGCGGTACGAGCCGTTCCGGCTGCGGGCTTGAGGGAATAGAACCAGAAAATTCGGACGACCGGGAAGCCGCGCGACCCTGCCGCTTGTTTGAAGGTTCGTGAATTGTGAGCGCCAGGGGTAGAGCGGGAATAGATTTGATTTCTTCGATGAATCGAGGCTAAGCCGAGCAAAATCATGGAGATGCGTGAGATGCCCCATTTTTCACTCCTCTCGTCAGCCCCTGGCGAGTTGCAAACCCCCTCTGGGATTGGGGTTACAGGTACAGTGATGGCTGAAATGAGGCGCAAAACGCTCACGGGGCAGGCGGTAACGAGGCGTAGCCCTGGCAGCCCCTGGCAAGGGGTTTTGACTTCAGCAGGTTACAGGGGGTAGGGTCGCAGGTCGAAGGGCCGGTGAAGGCTTTGAGACTTCTACGAGGTGGTGGTGGTGGCGACAATAGCGACGTCGCAGGTCGAAGGGCCGGTGAAGGCTTTGAGACTTCTGTAGTGTGCTTCATTAGCCTTTCTCCATTCTTGTGTCGCAGGTCGAAGGGCCGGTGAAGGCTTTGAGACTTCTCAGCAGTGGTTGACGCCGTCGAAGCCACGACCGTGTCGCAGGTCGAAGGGCCGGTGAAGGCTTTGAGACTTCTTCGATGGTGACGGTGCCGACAAAGATATAGACCAGTCGCAGGTCGAAGGGCCGGTGAAGGCTTTGAGACGGGGTAGAAGTTGATTCCTCCGAAGATGCGAGGATGGTCGCAGGTCGAAGGGCCGGTGAAGGCTTTGAGACGACCGAATTCCGCGCCGAAGAGGTCGCCGCTCTGGAGGTCGCAGGTCGAAGGGCCGGTGAAGGCTTTGAGACCCTGCTCGGCGG
>JANRLG010000151.1:0-38231 GCA_033762835.1 Thermoanaerobaculia bacterium | reverse complement strand
CCGCGACGTTTTCGGCCCCGACTTCGCCGCGCTGGAAAGCCGCGTTCTCGCCGAGCCCGACTCCCCCACCGCCCTCGCCGCCATCGCCACCTTTCTCGCCGCTCGCCGCCCGGCCGACGACCCCAACGTGGCCCTGGTCGTCGCCGTCACCGAGCGCGCGGCCACCGACCGCGAGATCACCCGCGTGGAACACCTCGCCGCCGCCGCCGGCCGCCACCCGCGCAGGCTCCAACGGCTCTTCGCCGAATACGTCGGGGTCAGTCCGAAGTGGGTGATCCAGCGTTACCGTCTGCACGAGGCCGCGGAGTGCATCGCACGCGGCGAAGTCGCGGACTGGGCCGGTCTCGCCCTCGACCTCGGCTACGCCGACCAAGCCCATTTCATCCGCGACTTCCGTCGGCTCGTCGGCAAGACTCCGGCCGACTACGCGCGGGCCTTCCGATCCCCGGGGACCGGCTAGGCCAGGCGCCGCGCCCGTTCGAGGCCCTCTTCGAAAGACCGGAAGAGGGCGATCTCGTGGCGGCGGTGACGCCAGCCGGCCTTGATGAGGGCTCGGAACGGTTGGTCCGGCACGCCGGCGAGGATGACGAAAATGCCGCGGTCGGCCAGGGCGTCAGTGGTGGATTCGAGAGCCACGAGACCGGTTTCGTCGATCGCCGGGGCGGCGCGCAGATCGAGGACCACGGTCTCGACTCCCGGGGCCACGCGTTGCAGCGCGCTCATGGCCCGCTGGGCGGCACCGAAGAACAGCGGACCGGCGATCTGGTACAGCAAGACGCCGGGGGGCAAAGATCCCGCGGCGGTGCGGTCCGGCTGGTCGACCAAGGTCAGGGTGGAGACCTCCGCCATGCGCCGCATGAACAGGAACGACGCCAGCACCATGCCGACGGAGACCGCCACCACCATGTCGAAGGCCACCGTCAGGCCGAAACACACCAGCAGCACCAACACGTCGCTGCGCGGCGCACGGCGGAGCGTGCGCAGCACGTGCTTCGCCTCGCTCATTCGGCCAGCGGTGTGCAGCAGGAGGGCCGCCAGCGCCGCCATGGGGAGGTGGCCGAGGACCGGTGCCAAGACCATCACCGCGGCCAACACGACCAGGGCATGAAAGACCGCTGCGATCGGCGACCGGGCCCCCGCGCGCACGTTGGTGGCCGTGCGGGCGATTGCCCCGGTGGCTGCGAAGCCGCCGAAAAACGGCGCCACCAGGTTGCCCACCCCCTGGCCGAAAAGCTCGGCGTTGGGGTCGTGGCGATGGCGTGTCATGCCGTCGGCCACCACCGCGGACAACAGGGACTCGATGGCCCCGAGCATGGCGATGGCAAACGCCGAGGGCAGCAGCTCGCGAACCAGTCCGAAGCTGAAAACCAGTGGCTCCCCGCCCGGCCCGGGCAACGTCCAGGGCAGCAGCGGCAGCGGAGGCAGTTGAGGAATCCCCGGGTGCGAGAGCCCGTCGAGACCGAGGTAGGAAAAGCGGCTCGCGATGGTGTCGAAGCCGACTCCCGGCACGAGCCGCGTCCACAGCAGGGCGGCCACGGTGGCGACGATCAAGGCCACCAGCGGACCCGGCAGGCGTTTGCCGATTCCAGGCACCCGCGGCCAGAAAACGAGGATCGCGAGGGTGCCGAGCCCGAGACCGAAACTCGGTAGGGCGGTGGTCGCCAGAGCCCCGAAGATCACGCCGATCTTCTCGCTGAACTCGACCGGCAGGGGGCCGGTGTGGAGTCCCAGAAAGTCGGGCAGTTGCAGGGTGGCGATGACGACCGCGATGCCGGCGGTGAACCCCGCGGTCACCGGATTCGGCACGAACTCGATCAAGCGGCCCAGCCGAGCCAAGGCGAGGCAGATCAGGATCACTCCCGCCATGGCCGAGGCCAGGGCCAGACCGGCGATTCCGTACCGCGCGGCGATCGGCGCCAGGATGGCCACGAAGGCCGCCGTGGGACCGGAAACCTGTACGCGCGAGCCGCCCAGCAGGGCGATCACCAACCCGCCGATGATCGCCGTGTAGAGGCCGTGTTGCGGCGGCACCCCGCAGGCGATGGCCAAGGCCATGGAAAGCGGGAGGGCCACCACACCGACCACCGCGCCGGCCAACAGGTCCTGCCGGAGATCCGCCGCCCCGTAGCCGGTCGCGAGCGCTCGTCGCAACGCGAAGGCCGGAGTCAGGCGCCCCGCCAAGTCGCTGGCGTCATAAGGTGCAGGGCTGGAAGCTGGAGTCAACGGTGGCGTCCCTCGGTACCCGGGCAAGATAGCGCCGTGGCGAGGGGGGTGCAAGGGAGCGACGGGCGGGGTGGGATCCTGGGACCCCACCCCACTTCAGATCTCAACGACTCGGACGCGGAGCCCGGGGCCGGGTCGCCGTCAGATCTTCGACGAACAGACGGAGATCCCGCAGGTCCGCCCGGCCGTCACCCGTCAGGTCCGCGCGCGGATCTTCGGCGCGGATCAGACCGAGGAACGTCTCGACGTCCCCTTCGTCCAGCACGCCGTTGCCGTCGAGATCGAGGCCGTCGATGCCCTCTTCGTTCCAGCTGGCAAGACGCAACTCGCCGAGGTTGGCGTCGGCGGTGATCTCGCCGATGCCGTAGATGCCCTCGTAGACACCGGGCTGGATGTCGATGGCGGCCACCGTGCCGTCGCCGTCTCCGAAATCGAACTCGGTCAGGGTAGCCTCGAAGCCGAGCTCGTTGAGCTGGGCGATCAAGTTCTCGGTGACCGAAGCGCCGGTTTGGCCGGCAACCGTCGTCACGGTGGCGTCGACGTAAATCTCACCGCCGTCCGCGGTGGCCGCGATCACCTCGAGGGTGAACTTGCCGCCGGCGGCGGGCAGGCTGGCGAAGGTGAAGGCACCGGCGACGTTGCGCAGGAACCAGTCGCGCGGGCTCGTGACTCGCCGGTGAGTCACTTCCTTGATGCCGGTGTCGTTTTCGCTGGTCCGGACGCCGCCGCGCGGCGTCTTGCCGTCGATGCAGAACACGGCGCGACCGGTCACCGGGTCGGTGGTCACCGGACCCACGGAGTGCCCGGCCGCGGCCAGCTGATTGGCCAGGTCCTGGGCCACCTGGGTGGGCGTCTCGCCGCCGTTACTGGTATGGGAGGCCGTGGTCGAGCCGTACTTGACGGTCATTTTGCTGGGGCGCCGACCGCCGGGAGTCTTGCCGGTGGTCTTGCCGCCGCGCTTGTGCGGGGTGACGCAGATGCAGGTCTTGCCCGTGGTGGTCTGAGCCAAGACGTCCTCGGCCACGAGGCCGAGCGACAAGCCGAAGGTGAGGGCAAGGACGAGGAAACGACGACGACCGAGCATGGGGGCTCCTCCAGAAGAACGGTCCACCGACAATGGCGGAACCGAATCCGAGCGGCATCCCGGCCGTTGCAGAGGTAGGTGCCTGGAGGAAGGAAAAGAGGGACGGCTACAATCCGCCGCCATGAGCTCCGAGCCCGTCACCATCCGTCCCGCCCGGCCCGAAGACGCCGCCACGATCATCGATTTTCAGCTCGCCATGGCCTGGGAAAGCGAGCAACTCGCTCTCGACGCCGCCACCCTCACGGCCGGGGTCCAGGCCGTTTTCGACGACCCCGCCCGCGGCCGCTACTTCGTGGCGGAGGACGGCACGCGGGTGCTCGGCTGCCTGCTGACGACCTACGAATGGAGCGACTGGCGCAATGGCACGGTGGTCTGGATCCAGTCCGTCTACGTCGTCCCCGAAGCCCGCGGCCGCGGCATCTACCGGCGCCTGTACGAACGGGTCCGGGCCGAAGTCGAAGCCCGCGACGACTGGAAAGGCGTCCGCCTCTACGTCGAGCGCCAGAACACCGGCGCCCAAGCGGTCTACGAGCGGCTCGGCATGACCAAAGAGCACTACGACTTGTTCGAGTGGCTGAAGGGGTGAGAGAAGGAAACCATGTCTACCGACGGGACCGACGACATCAGGGACGAGTACGACTTCAGCGGCGGAGTGCGCGGGAAGTATCTCGCGAGCTATCGAAGTATTGACACCGCCGAAATGGCCGAGATCGAGGACGAAAAGCTCTGGCAGCAGCAGTTTGCTGCTTCGCAGGAAGTTCTGGCGGAACTCGCCGGCGAGGCTCGCGAGTTGCGGAAGGCCGAGGCTGCGCGGGACAAGCCGCCGGCCGGTCACCCCGTCAGCCGCTCCCGGAAGTAGTCCCGCCAGCTCGGAGCGAGGTCGGGCAACTCGACGACTCGACGCAGCAACGCATCTTGGCCCTCGGTCTTGCGGAAGAGGCCGACGATTTCCGCCACGGTCACAGGGTCGGCGGCGCAGCCGACGCGTTCGATACGGTCTCCAGCCTGCAGCTGCCCTTCTTCATCGACCGCCAGGTAGAACCCGGTGCGGCGGGACTCGACGAACGCCTTGCCGAGGTCCAAGCGGTCGAAACGCGCGGCGAGCTTCTGGCACGGGGACCGCGGCGAAGTGACCCGCACCACCGCCGAGCCGATCCGAAAGCGGTCGCCGATCGCGACTTCCGTCTCGAGTAGGCCCTCGGTCAACAGGTTCTCGCCGAACGAACCCGGGGCCAGGGGATTCGAACGCAGCCAATCCCGCCAGAAGCCATAGTGCTCGTAGGGAAACAGATACAGCGCGTTGGTCGGCCCGCCGTGGACGGTCAGGTCGGCCTGGGCGTCCCCCTCGAGCCCCAACCGGTGGGCCCGCACGGGTCCCTCGACGGGTCGCTTGAAAAAGGCAGTGGTGAGGGTCTGACCACGCCAGGTGAATTCGCGCGGCTGGCCGACGTTGACGGTGAGGATGCGCATGGGGGGATTGTGCCTCAGCGGCAGGTTTCCGCCGACTAGTGGTGTGACCCGCACAGTTCTTGTCATTCCCGACAAGAGCAGGCGCTAGAGGTCCGCCCTTGCGAGCCCAGGAAAGGCTTCCGCTGGGAGGGCCGAGCTCCAGCTCGGCATTTTCGATGGTCGGGCGAAGAAAAGAGCCGAGCTGGTGCTCGGCAGTCCCAGGGGATGAAATCAACCGACTAACGGGTCCCTCCACTAGCTCGGCCATGACTCGAATGTTGCAGGCGCGAGTTGGCGGCTCGACGACCATCGGAGGCTCGGCAGTTCGAGGGTTCTCAGGATCTGTCGAGCAAGCTCACGGCCAAGGTCCGAACTCTGTAACCCTCGAGTTAGAGGCCGCCTTGCCTCTTTGGCCAGTGCTTTCAGGGTTGATGACTTGACCAAGCAGCAAGTTCACCCGACTCGAAGCCATCCTCAAAGACCACATTCACAGAATGCACGGCGAAACTAACATCTCGCCCGCTGATTGCCTCGGCGACCTGCCCGCCCACTAGAAATCCTTCGGCGCCGCCAGGGTAAGTCGAACTAGAGATACTTCGAATACCCATCCCGAAGAGATCAGGAGCGAACACAGCGATAAAGTACCTTTGCCCCAGAGTTGCCGGTACAGGACTCTCCAAGAAGAGGTCGACTAGGCCGCTAATTTCCACCCCAGGCGCGAGAAAGGTCGTGCGCGCCAATTCCACCGGAAGGTCAAGGTTGCTGGCGTCGTAGAGAACGAGGTCGGCAGGTCCAACAAGTCGATCCTCTTGGCCGTTCACTCCAATCAGCACCCTAATGCCAGCAATTGAGGCGGCCTGTGCGAGAAAAGTCTGCCCTGCTGTCAAGCCGGCGCCGAGATTGTCGTAAGCAGCGGGCGTAGCAAGATGATCGATGGAAAGGTAAAATTCGCTCGACTGAGCGCCTGCGCGAAATCCCGGCACTACCCCCACGACTGAAGATACAAACATCACAACGCACCGACTCGATATATTCATATCGTAAGCATATCACGACAATCGCAGAGCAAGAAATATGCGACCTCCCTCAGCGCCGCGTCACCCGCTTCGGGCCGTTCGGTGGATACACCACGAGGCGTCGGTGGGGCTCTTCGCCGAAGCTGGCGGAGCCCAAGCCGGCGGTTTCGACCTGGAGGTGTTGGAGGCGGCGGATGGCGGGAACTTGCGGGGCGAGTTCCACCGGGCGGCCGCGGTCGAGCACGCGATCGATGGCGGCTTCGACCTCGCGATGGGCTTCGGGGGAGAGCTCGGCCAGGTCGTCGAGACCGAGTTCGGCGCGCAGGAAACTCTCCATCTGGTGCTGGGAGTTCGAGCGCAGCACGACCACCGGGGCGCCGTTCAGCTGGGCTTCCTTGAGCTTGCGGGGCAATCGGCGCTCGTGGGACTTGACGGTCAAAATGAGATCGACATGGCGCGCTTCGTCGAGCAGATCGACCGGCGCGCCCAAGTCCTTGATCGCTCGTTCGAGGCGCTCGCGGGCCAGGGCGTAGGGGAAGATCTTCAGCCGGCGCCGGGCGCGTTCAGCCAAGCGGCCCGGCACGCGGGCGCCCGGACCGCGAGCTCGGCCGTCGTCGTCCCGCTCGACCGGCGGGGTGATCTCGACGCCCTCCGCCGTACGCACCCGTAGCTCGGGATTGGGCGCGATGCCGCGCAGGTGTTGGTCCACCACCTCCGCCACCCCGTGATGGACGGCGAAACGGGCCTTGTCGCGGATCTCGACCACGATGTCGAAGCTCGGCGGCGCCTTCCTCTCGAGAACCGTCTTCTGCGTGTTGCGGCGGCGGGCCTCTTCGTCCGACAGGGTGACGGCGTGGATGCCGCCCAGCAGGTCCGACAGCGTGGGGTTCTGGAGCAGATTATCGAGGGTGTTGCCGTGCACGGTCGCAATCAGCTGCACACCGCGCTCGGCGATGGTGCGCGCCGCGAGGGCCTCGGCGGAAGTGCCGATCTCGTCGATGACGATCACCTCGGGCATGTGGTTTTCGACCGCCTCGATCATCACCGCATGCTGCGTGGCAGCGTTCGGCACCTGCATACGCCGGGCGCGGCCGATGCCCGGGTGCGGAATGTCGCCGTCGCCCGCGATTTCGTTCGACGTGTCGACCACCACCACCCGCTTGGCGAGCTCGTCCGCGAGCACGCGGGCCGCTTCGCGCAGCAGCGTCGTCTTGCCCACCCCGGGGCGACCCAGGAGCAGAATCGAGCGTCCGGCCTCGATGACGTCGCGCAGCACCGCCACCGTGCCGTACACCGCGCGGCCCACCCGGCAAGTCAAACCGACCACGGCGCCGTCGCGGTTGCGAATGGCTGAAATGCGGTGCAATGTACGCTCGATTCCGGCGCGGTTGTCGACCCCGAAACGACCCAGCCGCTCGACCACGCCAGCCAGCTCCGCCCGCTCCACCGCTGCCTCGGCCAGCTCCACCACCCGCCCCTCGAAGCGCGCCTCCGGAGCCCGCCCGAGATCCAGCACCACCTCGAGCAGCTCCTGCCGGTCCGTCAACAAACCGATGGCCGCCCGCACGCGCTCCGGAAGAACGGCGAGCAGCAGATCGAGGTCATCCGTGACGCGGGTTTCGTGGTTGTCGGTCGAGGCCTTCACGAGGGCTATTGTTCCACGGGACGAGAAGACGACGGCGCTCTGCTGTTAACCTAAGGTCTCCCCGACACCCCTAGGAGTCCCCCATGGCCATTCGTAAACTCACCCGCCTCGAAGACCTCGACGACGTTCTCGCCTTGTCAGCCGAGCGGCCGGTTTGGCTGTTCAAACACAGTGTCACCTGCGGCATCTCCGCGCGCGCCCACGGCGAGTACCAGCGTTACGTCGAAGAGCGCGGCGAAGACGCCGAGTTGTTCACTTTGCTCGAGGTGCAGAACGCCCGGCCGCTGTCGAACGAGATCGCGGCGCGCTTCGGTATTCAGCACGAATCACCCCAGGCGATCCTGGTGAAGGACGGCCAGCCGGTGTGGAACGCCTCCCACAACAAGATCGTGGTGGCGTCCCTGGCCGCGGCGGCTCCGGCGAGCGCCGGAAGTTAAACCGTGAAGGACGAGCCGCAGCCGCAAGTGCCGACGGCGCGCGGGTTGTTGAACTTGAAGCCCGAGCCTTGGGTGCCCATGACGTAGTCGATTTGGGTGCCTTCGAGGTAGCGGGCCGAGACGGCGTCCACGTAGACCGTGACGTCGCCCTGCTGGTAGACGAAGTCGCTGTCGCGGGCTTCGTTGTCGAAATCGAGGGAGTATTCGAAGCCGCTGCAACCGCCGCCGCGGACGGCGATGCGCAGGCCGTAGGTGGCGTCCATGCCCTCGTCTTCGCGGGTGACTTTGATCATGCGCAGGGCTTTTTCGGTCAGGACGACGGGCCCGGCGGGCTCGGTCAGCGGAGCAGCTTGATTGTCGGCAGAGACGGTTTCGGGTTCCATCGGTCGCACTCCTCTAGTCGCAAGGGACACGATCGTGGCAACCGCCCGAGCGGCGCCGCGCATTCCCGAAAGGGTATCATCCGCCCCGTGTTCCGTGCCGTGATCTTCGACTTCAACGGGGTGCTCGTCGACGACGAGCCCATCCACCTGCGCCTGTTCCGGGAAGTCCTGGCCGAGGAGGGCATCGAGCTTTCCGCCGAGGACTACTACGCCCACTACCTGGGTTTCGACGACCGCGGCTGCTTCGAAGCTGTGCTGAAAGCCGCCGGCGAGACTCCGACGACCTCCCGAGTAGTCCGGCTGATCGCGCGCAAGTCGAGCTACTATCAAGACTTGGTGCGCCGAGAAGGGTACCCCTTTTTTCCCGGCGCGATCACCCTCGTGCGGGCCTTGGCCGATGCCAACGTACCCCTCGGGCTCGTCAGCGGCGCCCTGCGGGACGAAATCGAAGGCGCCCTGGCGCAGGAAGGGCTGCTCCAGTGCTTCAAGGTCCTCGTCACCGCCGAGGACGTGGCCCTGGGTAAACCCGACCCCGAGGGTTACCGGCGTGGCCTCGACGAATTGAACGCCACGCCCCCACTGCCCCACCGGCTTCTCCACCCCCACGAAGTCGTGGCGATCGAAGACAGCCCCGCCGGAATCGCGGCCGCCCGCGGCGCCGGCCTCGCCACCCTGGGCGTCGCCCAGACCTACCCTCTCGCCGAGCTCGGCAGCGCCGACCGCGCGGTGCTACGGGTGGCGGACTTGACGGTGGCCCAAGTGCTCGGGGAGTGAGGGTTCAGACCAGGCCGGCCGGGCCGGCCAACCCGCGCAGGAACGGCTCCACCGGCAGGCAGCGCACGGCACCGATCTGGAGCGTCTCGGTGCCGCGGTAGAGGAGCCGTACCTGGGCTTCAGGGTAGTCCAGGGCGAAGGCGCGGAGGCCACGCAGATCGGCAGGGCGGATCGTCGTGGCACTCGTGACTTCGTAGGCCCAGAAGCCGGCCGCACCGTAGAGCACGAAATCCACCTCGTTGCCGTTGGGAGTCCGCCAGAACGACAACGAGAGGTCGAGTTGCGAGTAGTCGATGAGCGCCCGCAGGTGCTGGGCGACCAGTCCCTCGAGCGCGGCGCCGGCGATCTCCGAAGGCCGATCGAGCGGCCCACGGGGGCGCAGAGTCCGGAACACCCCAGCGTCGAACCAGTAAAACTTGGGATGAGCCGTCAGCTGGCGCTTCGCCCGCCTTGTGAACACGGGCAACTCGAAGGCGAGCAGCAGGTCGTACAACACACCGAGGTAACCTTCGACGGTCTTGCGACTCACCTGGCACTCGCGTGCGACCTCGGCGAGGTTCAACACGGCGCCGTGCGAGAACGTCATCGCTTCGAGAAAACGCAGAAAGCTGTCCATCCGGCGGGCCAGCCCCTCGAGCTGCACCTCTTCGCGGACGTAAAGATCGACGTAGGCCGCTAGGGCGCCCCGGGGGTCGGGTGAGCTCCAGACGAGCGGCACGAGCCCCGTTTCGAGGGCCGCTTCGAGGTCGAAGCGGGAGCCCAACTCGGCGGCGAGAAACGGGTGCAGACGCCGGACGATGGCGCGGCCGGCCAGCAGATCGACGCCAGCACGCTTGAGTTTGCGCGCGCTCGAGCCGGTCAGTACGAAACGCGGACCGCCAGGAAAGCGCTCGATGAGATCGTGCACGACATCGAGCAGTTGCGGAGCCTTCTGTACTTCGTCGAGGACCACCACGCGCAAGTCCGGCTGGCCCGCAACCAGCTCGCGCAGCCGCTCGGGCCGGGCGACCAGCCTGCGCAGCACCTCGGGAGCGAGCAAGTCGATCCACAGCGCGTCCGGAAACTCCGCGCGGAGCCAAGTGGACTTACCCGTGCCGCGAGGGCCGAACAGGAAGAAGTGGGCCGCGTTGGGCGGGCGCAGAGGGCGATGGACGACCATAGGACGGACGATTTTCGGCGGCGGTTCCGCCGTTTTCGGCCCAATTATGGCGGAACCGCCACCATTTTCCAACCGCCGCTACCCCCAGGCGCGCCTCACTCCTTCGCCAGCACCTCCATTTTGCCGTTGACGAAGATGCGCCGGGGTTTCTCCGGCAGTTTGATCGTGACGTCCACCGTCTTCTCGCCGGAGCCTTTGAACGCGAGGTTACCGAAACCGGCGAGGCGACCGCGGCTGAGTTCGGCGTAGAGCGGCACGAGGACGAGGAAGTCGTCCGAGACGTCCGCGACGCGCACGGTGCCGGTGACTTGGTACTCGTCACCGGAGAGCTTCTTGGCCTTCAGGTCCGAGGTCAGCCGGGGGACCTCGGTGCCGTAGACCCACTGGTCGAAGAACCAGTCGATCTTGCCGTTGCCGGTGGCGTTCAGAGCCGGGATCATGTGCTTTTCGACCGTCGCCTTGAAGTCTTCGGTGGTCGGGCTCTTGCCGGCGTAGGTGGTCGTGAAGTCCTTCATGAGGGCGATGAAGGCGGCATCCGGATCGCTCGCCGCGGGCTCGAACATCAACATGCGCAGCATGTGGAGAACGAACGCGCCCTTCGAATAGATCATGAAGCCGGCGCCTGGCGCGCGGTGGGTGGACAGGCGCCAGCCGCGCGTGATCGGCCCGACCTCGTGCAGCGGCACCGGGCTGCCCACCTTGCCGACGATTTGATCTCGGTGCCGTTTCCAGAACTCGAGATACTTGTCCCAACCCGCGGTGTGTTGGACGGTGAGGCCCGAGGAGAATTCCGCGAACCCTTCCGAAAGCCACTGATCCCGGTAGCTGCCCCAGCCGAGGTGATGGCCCCACCACTGGTGCGCCATCTCGTGGTAACCCACGGAATCGATGAACTCCGTGACGCCACCGCCCATCCCGAGGTCTTTCCGTTGGGTGCCGGTCAGGTAGGAGGTGTAAGGCATGAAAATCAACGACGGCCAGCTCTGGCCGAAGTTCCAGGCCTCCTGCTGGGTGATGGCGACGGACTGGTTGGGCAGCGGGCCAAAATAAGCGGTGCCGACCCGCAGGGCGTTCATGCCGTCGGCCAGGGTCGAGTCGGCGATCTTCTCGGCGTTCAACTTGCCGATCGACGATGGCCCTTCTTGAACCCCGCCGATGGCCGAATCGTCCGCGGGCGTCGACCCCACCAGCGAGCCGTCCCCGCGTGACCGCGAGCTGAAGAACAGGTTGATTTCGCGGATGATGTCCGGCGTGCCGGTGCCCGTGAAGACCTCGAGCCGGATGCCGACTTGGTCGTCGGTGCGTTCGAGCTTCTTGAACTTGCCGTAGTTGAAGCCCGCCACCCGGATCGGCGACGCCTCTTTCCAGACCGTGATCTCCCGATCGCCCTCGGTCTTCGCGGACTGGAGCTGCCCCACGGAGATCACTTGGTTGCCCGCGGGCACCCGGTAGGTGAGGTCGAAGGTGGCGGTGTCCTTGAAGATGCCGGCGTTCGGATACCAGCTGGTGCGCGCGCCGACGGCGAAGGTGCCGCCGCCGCGATCATCGAGAACCTTGTCGCCGGCATATCGGACGCGGAGGGAGAAGGTCGCCCCTTTGGGCTGGATCTCGGGCAACACCACGGCGGTGTCCGAGTCCTCGGTCAGAAAGTCGTTGTAGTCACTTTCCTCTTTCTGCACCCAGGCGACCGGTGTCCAATCCGTCTCGCCGTCCTTACGCAGCTCGACGCTCGCCACTCGCAGGTTGGGAAACAACGACAACGGAACGACGCGCACCGGCGCCATCGCCGTCAGGTCCATGGTGGTGGTACCGGTGAGTTTGGTGTCCTTGCCGATCTCGGTTTCGACCGTGTAGTGCCGGGCATCGATGCGCGATTTGAACGGCGGCTTCCGATTCGCTTCGATGTCGTTGCGGGCGTGGCACTGGTAGTAGGGGCCGCCCTTGACCGAGTCGAACACCCACAGTCCGGAGTCTTCCCCGCCGTCGCCCAAACGCGAGGCCTCGACACCCTGCGGGTCCACCACCACTAGGCCGAGGGGCAGGTTCTCGCCGTCGGTGACAGCGTAGAAGACGCCGCTGCGAATCCCCGGGGTGTCGTAGAGGTCCGACAGCAGCCGGAGCAGGAGGTTGGCGCGGATCTCCTTTTTCTGCCAGCGGAAGTAGGTCTCGACGGCGGTCTTGGCCTGGGCGTCGACCGCTCCCTGTCGCGGCTCGCCGAGCAGAGCCAACTCATCGGCGGTGGAGTCGGCAAAGAACAACACGAGGGTCGAGAAGCGCTCGGTGAGTGTCTCGAGGCCCGTTTCGCCCATCACGAAGGCCAGATGGCGACGTTCGTCCTCGCAGGCCGGCGACAGCTTGTAGCTGCCCTTGCCGAGAAACACGGCACCCACGGTGCGGTCCCCCACCGGGGCCAACAGGTGGAACGTTCCGGACTCGAATTCGAAGCTGAAGACATCGCGTTCGAACCGCAGGGGTTCGGTCAGGGTCACTTGGCGACCGTCGGGGGCCAGCGCCTCGAGGGCGAGATAGGTGGTATCGCCGTTCCCCGCGGCGTGCCCGGCCGTCGCGATCCACCAACAAGCCAGAGCGAGACGAGTCGCCAGCCGCGAGAATTTCATGGTGCCTCCCGGAACGTGGGCCGGAGATTCCGGCTGGTCCAGGGGATTCTACGGTTGGGCCGCCGAATCGTTGCGCACGTAGAGATCGAAGTACGGCCGGCCCCGTTCGTCCAAGACCGGCGCCACGCGCCGGTATCCACGGGCCAAGAACTCGGCCAGCGGCGGATAGGCGGCGATCGGGTACTTCCGGTAGTGGCGGTGATTGCCCGGCACGGTGTCGATCACGAGAGGCGGGCGCGCGGCCGTGAGCTCCCGCACCAAGATGTCCCAGGCTCCGGGCACGATGTGCTCCGAGGTGTCGAGGCCGGGCGCGTGATTCTCCCATGGCAACATGCCGGTCAAGTAGTTCGTGTTGCTGTAGCGGGACGCCGGCCGCCGCGGCGCCAGCAGGTAGATCTCGGGGTAATAGCCCCAGACGAAGATCGTGTCGTCGGGTCTCGAAAGCTCCTGCACGCGGCCCAGCAGGCGCTCGAGCGTTGGATCCACCTTGGCCTTTTCCCCGAGCCGGAGGATCGACGCCTCACCGCCGTAAGTGCGCAGCGAGAAGACCAACCCGCCGAGACCGAGCAGCAACACCGCACCGCGCAGCAGCCAGCCACGATCGGGCGAAACGGTGCGAATCAGGCGGCCACCCGCCCGCCACAGAGTCATCGTGACGTCGGCGGTCAACAGGCAGGCGGGGACCAGAATCTGGATGAAGTAGTGACCAAAGTTCCGGCCGGAGTAGGAAGCGCCGAAATAGGCCGCGGCAAACCAGAGGAGCACGAGTGCCCGGCTACCGGGCTCATTGGTACGGGGTGAGCGCCGGAAACGCCCCCAGAGTGCGAACCCCGCGGCGGCGACCACCCCGGCGAACAACCAAGGATTGGCCGTCAGGTAGTGCCGTCGATGGCCGAACGGATTGAGCGCGGCCCAGCGCTCGGCCACCGGCACCACCGCCGTGTAGTGCTCGACGTTGTAGCTCCAGAAGTAGAGGTAGAAGTCGCCCAGGGCGCCGTGGAGAGCGAAGTAACCCGCCGCCAAGGCCACGGTCGCCAGGAACCCCCCGGCCAAGGCGCCTCCGAGCCGGAACGCCGCAGGCAGAACGGGCTCCGGCCGACGCGCGACGAGCCAGAGCACGAACAACCCCGCCGCGAGGCCGTCGAAGAGCGCCGGTTGCTTCGAGAGAAAGGCCAAACCGAAGGCCGCGCCGGCCAAGGCCAAGTCCCGAACCGGAGCGCTCCGGCCCGGGCGGGTGGCCCGCCATGTCAGCAGCATGCCCAACGTCGAGAACACCACGATGGGCCATTCGGTGTGGAAGGCCAGCAATTGGCTGGGGCGATAGGTGAACGAGGCGAAGGCGAGCAGCACCGCCGCAAGGGCGGCCTCCGAGGTGCCAGCCGATTCGGGAGCGAGGCTTCGGGCCAACTTCCAGGTCAGCCAGCAGCCGAGGAAAATCAGCAGGAGGAGCGCGCCGTGCACCGCCCCCATGGCCCCATCGCCGGCGATCAGAAAGACCGCGGCGTAGAGCGCATAGGTGACCGGGCCGCGTTGGTCGATGGCATCGCGGTAGGGCACTCCTCCGGCGAGCCAGTTGGAGGCAATCAAGGCCGAGACCGACTCGTCCACGTCCCGAACGGCGGGATCGTGAGGCAGCGGGAAACGCAGGAGGCACAACAGGAGGAGGATCGCCCCGAAAAGGGCGACCGGAAGCCAGCGGTGGGAGTCGGGCGTGGACATGGACGGCGGTCTCGGTGCAGAGGAGTCTGGCATCGGCGGCATGACGATTCGATGAATCATTGACCGTATCGTGTGCCGGCGCTAGGCTGACGCGCCGTGACCGTCCCCGAGACTCCTCCCGCCCTCCGGCGCATCCGTGCCGGTTGTCTGGTCTTCGTCGTGATCGGCGGCGTGTTCTTCTTCCAATGGCTGGCGAAGCGCTTCCAGGAGCCGTCCTGGGACACCGCCACCGAGAACACCGCTGCCGAGCCCGACCCGGTGCGACAACAGCAGGAAGCCTTGGTCGAAGAGCAGGTGCAGGCCGCTCGAGAGCAGACCCGGCGGCTCTACGACGAGCGCATCGAATTGCGCCGCCAGAAGATCCAATTGATCTCCGAGCGCCTCGAAAAAGACGGCCGGCGGGAGTTCGACAAGATCCTCTTGGTCAACCAGTGCCCCCACGAAATCGCGGTGGCGATCAACTACCTGGATCTCGACGACAAGTGGATCGTACGCGGCTGGTGGAACCTCAAAGCCGGGGAGGAAACCACCACCGACGCCATGACCAAGAACGCCAAGATCTACTTCTACGCCGAGAACATCCCCTCGGGGTGGAAGTTCGACGGCTCGAACCGCCCCGGCTCGCGGATGTTGCCCGTGGTCGACGAACGCTTCGACTATCTCGAAGGCGAGACCAACCTCTACCCGAACCCGCGGAACGTGTCCTTCTACCTGGTGGAAACGGGCACGACCTGGACCGAGCACCGCGAGGTCTTCGCGTGTCAGGCCGAGGCCTCACTCCCCCAGAATCAGCCGTAGGGCTTCCTCCGGCCGCCGCCGGCCCTCCCAGTTCTTGGGATACCCGAGCGACACCTCTTCGAAACGCACCCCGTCCAGCTCCTGGCTCTGGGGAATGTGCAGGTGCCCGTAGACGACCACCTCGGTGGGAAACCGGCGGTGCCAAAGGGCGGTGCGCCGGGTACCGCACCAGACCATGAAGCGAGGCACGAGCGGCAGCCGAGCGTGCTCCTGCAACAACGGCCAGTGGTTGACGAGAATCAGCCGATCCCCGGGCGCGAGCTCCGCGCTCAGGCGCCGTTCCGCTTCGTCACAACGGGCGGCACACCAGGCGGCGCGGTCGGGAAACGGGTCCGGTCGCAGAAGCATTTCGTCGGAACACAGCACCTCGTGCTCCATGGCCCAGGCCACGGCCCGCTCGGGGGGCACGTCGTCGGGCCGGAAGGTGTAGTCGTAAAGCAGGAACAGCGGCGCGATGCGAAAGCGCCCGCCTTCCGGCGTCGGTTGGCCCGGCCACGCTACGAACGGGTCCTCGGGCGTCACCACCCCGTACTCTCGGCAGAGGTCCACCAGGGCACGGTAGCGAAAGTCTCCGGAAAGCGGGTCCCCCGAGGCACTCCACAACTCGTGATTGCCCGGCACCCAGAACAACCGGGCGAAGCGCGAGCCGAGTTCCTGCCAAGCCCAACGCATTTGCTCCAAGCTTTCGCCGACGTCGCCGGCCACGATCAGCCAGTCCTCGGGCCGGGCCACGAGCCCGGAAACCGCCGCGCGGTTGGCCGGGTAACGCAAATGCAGGTCGGCGATGGCCCAGAGCTTCACGCGCGCGCCAGCCGGTTCAGGTGCGCTTGGATCTGGCGGCAAGCGAGCGGCCAGACCTCCGGCGGCACGTCGTCGTAGACCTCGGCGACCATGTCCTGCGGGCTCGCCTTGCCGGCGGCCAAGGCGGCACGGATGCGGCCTTCGCGGTCGAGCCGGTGGCGGATCAGCTCCTCGATCTTCACCCGCCCCTGGGCGAGCGTGGGGCCGTGGCCCGGAAAGAGCACCAGGGGATCGAGCGCCGCCACCCGTTCGAGAGACGCCAGGTAGTCGTCCATGTCGCCCTCGGGGGGATCGATCACGATCGTCGACACCGCGGACAGTAAGTCCCCGGCGAGCAGCGACCGCCGCTCGGCGTCCCAGAAAGCCAGGTGGCCGCGGGCGTGGCCCGGGGTGAAGAGGACTTCGAGCCTCATCGTCGGCGCGCCCGGCAGCTCGAGGACCTCGCCGTCAGTCAGCTCGCGATCGACCTTGAAGCGGCCCGCCAACCGCTCGGCAGTGGCCCGGTGGGCCCACACCGGCACGCCCAGGCGCGCCGCCAGGGGGGCGACGCCGCCGACGTGGTCGGGGTGATGGTGAGTCAGCAGAATCGCCGTCACCCGACGGCCGAGGCGCTCTCGAGCCTCGAGGAGCGCGGCCTCGAGGGCCTCGAGTTCGGGCCCGTGGGGCGTGCCCGGGTCGACCAGAACGCAATCGCCGAAGCCCACCAGGTAGGTGTTGGTGTGGGTCGCGGGCGGTAAGGTCGGTGTCGGCAGCGGGAACAGGATGACGCCGGGCCGGAACTCCACTTGGCGGAACGGCCCGAGGTTGACCTCGGCGGGGGCGAGCAGCCGGGGAAGACCAGCCTCCGGACCGTCCTCGGCCAAGACACGCAGCACATGGAGGATCGGCGGCGCGGCGACGACATCGCCGGAGAACCAGCGTTCGAGGGCGTCCGCGGGCCGCACCCACTCGGCCGCGATGGCCTCCGAAGAATCGAGCGGCTCGGGCGCGGACTCGGGATGCTCGAGCAGAAAGAAGCGGTTGTCGAAGCGAACCGGGGCAAACGGCGGCGTCAACCAACGCCCGGCGAACACCAACGGCGAGGCGTCCAAAGTGACGCCGAAGCGCTCGGCCAGGCCGGCGAGGGAAAGCTCCTTGGCTCCGAGATTCCGGCGGGCGGCGTCAAATTCGGGCTCTGCCGGCCGCACGGCACCGGCCGCGGTCACCAGGAGGCCGACCTCCTCCGCCAGCTCGCGCACGGCGGCGACGACCAAGCCGGGAATCTCGTCCGGCGGCAACGAGCCCGGACCTTGGACGCTCTCGGGCAAGTCGCCGGAGATCTGACCGGGCGAGAGACCTCGGGGAGCTCCAGCCACGAGCCCCGGAGGCGCCTGGATGTCGAGCTTCGCCACGCCACCACCCGGAAAGGCCCACCAGCCGCCCATGAAAGGCATCGCCGGGTCGCGGCGAACCCAGTAGACCTCGAGCTCGCCGTCCCGGCGCCGGTGACGCCAGAGCACGACGGCAGCGCTGGCGAGGATTTTCGGGGGCGGCGCCGTCAAACGACCGGACGCCACCCAGGTGTTGTAAAGAGAGTCGTCGCCCATGAGGCGGTGGATCTTACCCGAGGGCCCGACCGTGGGCTCAGTCGTCCCGCCGACCGAGCAACCCGGCGCGCATCAGGAAGTACAGGAGGGTCAGCAAGGTCGACACCGCGGCGGCGACGTAGGTCAGGGCAGCGGCGTTCAACACCCGGTCCATGCCCTCGCGTTCCTGGGGCAGGATCAACCCGTACTGGATCGACAACGCCTTGGCGCGATTCGAGGCGTCGAACTCGACGGGCAGCGTGACGAGCTGGAAAGCGAGTACGGCGGAGAACAGGATGGCTCCCGCCACCACCACCTTGGCACTCGCGAACATCAACCCCGCGGCCATCACCAGGTACCCGACGGTCGAGCCGATGTTGGCCGTGGGCACCAGGGCCGAACGGAGCTTCAGCGCCTGGTACCCCTGGGCGTGCTGCAGGGCGTGGCCGGCCTCGTGGCAGGCGATGCCGATGGCCGCCACCGACGGCGAGTCATAGGTCGCCTCGGACAGGGCCAGCGTCTTGTTGATGGGGTTGTAGTGGTCGGTCAGGAAGCCGTGGCTGCGCACGACCTGGACGCCGCGCAAACCGGCGGCGGCGAGCATCCGTTCGGCCGCCTGGGCGCCGGTCAGCCCGGTCGACGAGCGCACCTTGGAGTACTTGTTGAAGGCGGACTTGACGCGGAAACTCGCCCACAGCGACAGCACGAAGGCGGGGGCGACGAAGAGTAGGTAGAGCGGATCGAAGAACATGGCCGGTGGGCCCTCCTCGCTGCCGTAGAACAGCCCGAGGGGTCGACCCATTCCGCGCCGTCAGGTCCGGCGATGCAAGACGTAATGCGGGGCGAACTCGAGGGCGTCGCGGGCGTCCGAGGCCGCGAAGACGGCGAGCTCGGCGACCGCCTCGGCAGCCAGGTCGCGAGCGCGCTGATCGACTTCGTCGAGCGTGCCCTCGCGCCGCACCAACTCCAGGATCTCGCCGGGAGCCACGCGCTCGAAGCTGCGGTCGGCGAGGACTTTGGCGATGCGCTCGCGCTCCTCGGGTGCCAACCGCGGGAGGGCGAGGATCAGCGGCAGGGTCAACTTGCCTTCCTTCAAATCGGACAACACGGGCTTGCCGACCTCGTCTTCGCGGGCGGTGAAGTCGAGCCGATCGTCGACCAGCTGGAACAGCAAGCCGAGCTTCTGCCCGTAGCGCCGCAGGGCGCCGTCCGCCACCGGATCGTGCCGCCCCACGAGGGCCGGCACCGAGCAGGAGGCGGCGAACAACCGGGCCGTTTTACGCTCGATGATTTCGAAGTAAACGGCCACCGAGACATCGATGGCGCCGAGGCGTTGGAGCACCAGGAGCTCGCCCTCGGTCATGCCCAGGGTGGCATGGCACAGGCGGCGGATGACTTCGACGTTGCCGTGGGACAACGCGAGGTTCATGGCCGTCGTGTACAGCCAGTCCCCCAGCAACACGGTGCGGTTGTTGCCCCACAGCTCATGGATCGTGCGCCGGCCGCGGCGCAAGGAGGCGTGGTCGATGACGTCATCGTGGACCAGCGTCGCAGTGTGGATGAACTCCACGACCGTGGCGTAGGTGATCTCTTCTTCGCTGTCGTGGCCGAGTAGGCGCGACGCCAACAGCAGCATGGCCGGCCGCAGCCGCTTGCCGCCGGCCGAGGCCAGGTAGCGCCCGGCTTCTTCGATGAACGGTACGTCGGAGCCGAGATGCTCGTGGATGCACACCTCGGTGCGCGCGAGCTTCTCGGCCACCAGGGCCAAGAAACGCTCCGGCGACGGCGGCGCGCCGGAACTCGCATGGGGGCTCGCGGCGACGGAGGTGGCGGTGTCGGGCATGGTGAGCGGGTTCAAGGGATCGGCGCCACGGGGTCGAACCGTTCGACTTCGGTCAACTTGCCATCGAGAAAGCGGTAGACCTGCCCGGCACCGAAGTACCACCAAGCCTTCCGGCGTTCGGCGCCGTGGACCCGCTGGTCGACGCGGTCCGGGCGGCCCATTTCGTCGAGCACCCGCTGCTCGTCGACCCCCGAGACCGTGGCGAGAAATTCGCGCAGACGGGTGATGAACTCGTCGTTGCGCACCACCACCGGGATCACGGCGCTGCCCCCGCGACGCAAGCGATCGGTCACGTCGATCCGCTCGAGCTCCTGGAAACGCGGCCCCCCGGGGGCCGGCACGGTCAGGCCGACGACCAGCACCATCCGGTTGTAGTAGCGACTCCAGGGGCTGGCCAGTTGGTAGGCACCGGTGGCATCCGTGCGGGTGGTGACGGGCGTCCGGTCGCGTTCGACTTTTTCGAGCCGCGGCGAGCGTAGGTTGCGTGTTTCGCGCACGAGTTCGAGCACGACCTCGAGATCGGCCAGCGCCTGGCCCGAAGGCGCGGTGATGATGCCGGAGACCTCGACGCGGTCGTTCTTGGCGAACCAAGCAGGCGCGGCCATGGCTGGCGTCGGCAGCAGCAGTGCCAGGCCGCAGAGCGCGTGAAAAAGGCGAAGGTGTAGGTATGTCGGCACGGTTCAGCGATAGTTGGAAAAGGACAGGGGCACGTCGAGGTCGAGCGTCTTCAGATGGGCGATGACGGTTTGCAGATCGTCGCGGTTCTTGCCCGAAACCCGCACCGTGTCCCCTTGAATGGCCGCTTGGACCTTGAGTTTCAAGGCCTTGACCTCGGCCGCGATGCGCTTGGCGGTGTCCGTCGGAATGCCCTGCTGGAGGTCGATCTTCTGGCGCGAGCGGCCGCCGCTCGCGGGTTCGATCTTGCCGTAGCGCAGGGATTTGAGATCGATCCCGCGGCGCACCAGCTTGGTCTTCAGCACGTCGAGGGCCTGACCGAGCGTGAAGTCGTCCGAAGACTCGACGGTCAAGGCTTTGTCGTCGAAGGACAGCTCCGCCCGGGCGTGCTTCAAGTCGTACCGCGTGGCAAGCTCCTTCTCAGCCTGCCCGAAGGCGTTCCGGACCTCCTGGAGGTCGACTTTGGAGACGATGTCGAATGAATTGTCAGCCATGGCTTGGGTGTCGCCGTGGCGACCGCCGGGGATTATATCCGCCGAGGCGCTCAGCCGTCTTCCCAGACGATGCCCTCGGGCGGATTGAATTTCGTGGTCTCGCCGAGCGCGTGGTAGGCCGAGATCTCGAAACAGGTGCGGTTGCCCTCGAGATCCGCGTAGGAAAGCTCCACCAACCGGGCGGCGGCGAGGTCGACGACCAGCGTGGCCTCTTTCAGGCTGGCACCGCCGTGCCCGCTCTTGGGCGTCAGGAGGATCGCCACCCGTCGCCCTGGGCGCGCTTCGAGCTTGGCGTCGTAGCGCTCGGCTAGGCTCGTGGCCGGCAACAGCAGAAGGTCGAGACCGGGCTCCTTCTCGCGTTCGATCCAGCTGCGTTGGCCGCGGCGATCCTCGGGGTTCCAGGAGTACACCCGCGCGCCACAGACGAGAAACGCCTTGGGGTACGGCTGTTCGTAGTCCCACCGCAGGCAGTCGGGCAGGTGGAGGGCGAGCTGTCCTTGTTCCGACTCGCCGGTCGAAAAACCCGCCGGCACGAAGGTCTGGACGAAGCGGGCAGCTTCCGGCCCGGCGGTAGCCAGGCTCTTGCGGACGGTGTCGAGGGTGGCCCAAGGGTCTTCGTTCTGGGCCCCGAGCGGGGAGGTTGCGAACGCCAGCAGGCCGGCAACGATCAGACGATGGTGGTACTTCATGCCCTAAGGTTCCCTCGCGGGCGGCGCGGGTCAGCGCCCGAAACGCCGCTGCCGCTGGTGATGCGAGCGCAACGCCCGCAAGAAGTCGATTCTACGGAACGCCGGCCAGTGGGTGTCACAGAAGTAGAACTCGGAGTAGGCGCTCTGCCAGAGCAAGAAGCCCGACAGGCGCACTTCGCCGCTCGTGCGCACGATGAGATCGGGCTCCGGGAGCCCGGAGGTATAGAGGTAAGGCTCGATGCCGTGGGCGTCGAACTCCTCGAGCACACGATCGAGGCCGTGGCCGGCCCGGGCCTGCCCCGCGAGGAAGCCCCGGAACGCATCCGTGATCTCTTCCCGGCCGCCGTAGGCCATGGCGATGTTCAGGTGGTACCGGTCGTAGCCGGCCGTGGCCTGCTCGACGTCCCGGATCGCCTGGCGCAAGCTCTCGGGCAGCAGCTCGATCTTGCCGATGTAGCGCACCCGGACTTCCTTGGTGTGCACCTCGTGCTGCTCTGCGAGCTCACGGGTCTTGGTCTCGAACAGGTGCAGCAGGTCTTCGACCTCGCTGGTGTCGCGCTGGAAGTTGTCGAGCGAGAAGCTCCACACGGTCACGACCGGAATGCCGGCGTCGTAACACCAGCTGAGCACCTGGCGCAGTTTGTCCGCGCCCCGCTGGTGGCCGAAGGTGACGTTGGAGGTGCCGGCAGCCCGGGCGAAACGGCGGTTGCCGTCCATGATGATCCCGATGTGCCGCGGCAGGTTCCACCGGCCCAACTCGCGGGCCAGCCGGCGCTCGTACAGGGCATAAAAGGGGCGCTTGACGATCTCGCGGAAGAAGCTCCAGAGATGGCGCCAGGGCAGATCGGAGGACGTGGCCGGCGCGACGGGAGCGACGGGTGCGGCAGGAGTCGGGGGAGCGTCGTTCATGAGGTGAGCGCGTTGTACGACGGAATTGTGGCGCCGCCGTGGCAGTGTCCCACGAGCGCGGGCCATCGCGCTAGCATGGTGCGGTTCTCGGCTCGAGGAGGCCCCATCATGCGCCCGTTCCTGCTGATCACGCTCTCGCTGCTGGCTACCGCGGGCCCCCTGCGGGCCGCGGAAGTCCCGGTGGCCGTCGGCTCCAATTTCTACAACCCGACCCCGATCACCATCCTTGCCGGAGACTCGGTCCGGTTCACCAACCAGGGCGGCCTGCACAACGCCCAGGCCGACGACCTTTCCTGGCGCTGCGCCCAGGGCTGCTCCGACACCGGCGGCAACGGCGACGCCTCGAGTTCGGCCTGGAGCTTCGCGCGCTTCTTCAACGAACCCGGCACCTTCCGCTACCACTGCGACGTCCACGGCGGCCTCGGCGGCATCGGCATGAGCGGCATGGTCATCGTGCTACCCGTCACGATCTTCGCCGACGACTTTGAAACCGGCGACACGGGACTGTGGGATGTGACCTTGCCGTGAGGCCGGATCATCCTCCGCCTCGATAGTTCTGGCGAGCGGCCTAACTTGAGTACAATGCCGGAAATTCTAACAGGAGACTGCCATGAAGCACGCTCAGAAGACCGTCAGAACTCTCATCGTGTTCCTTTGTCTCGGCTCGACCGCGCCTGCCTTTGGTCTTTGCAGCTCAACCTGTACGGACGACCTCGCCTGTCGCTTCACTATTTGGCTTCAGCACATCTGTCACGCGGGCCCCGGTTTTTGCTTCAGCGAGTACTGCGGTGCAGCTGTCGTCCCGGACGCCGAAACAAGCGAACTGAAGTCAACTTGTACCGCTGAGTCGCCGGAACCCGTCGAACGGCGGTACATGGTTACGGCAGTTCCTGCCAGAACCTGAAAATGCGACCAGTAGGCTCATCTGTCGTGTCGCCTCTCTTCCTGATCGTCCTCGCCTCGGCTCTCGCGGCGGAGCCGCCGCCTTGGCTCGTGGATGACCGCGGTCTGCCGCTGACCTCTCCCGTGGAGGCCTGCTTCACCGTCGAGCTGACGACTCGCTGCACCCTCTGGCCTCCGGGGAACCCTCCCCTCGAGCCACCCGCCGGGTATTCGGCCCTGCGCATCGAAGGCGAGGACTACGGACCGCTTCACCTCCGACCGACGGACCTCGCGCAGGCACCTCAGGCGCCGCTCCGCGTCCCGCGCAAGGCGCTACTCACTGTTTCCGGCCGCGGGGAAAGTCCTCTTCAGCTGGCGCTCTACCCCTTGAGCGATCCCGACTTGCGGGTTCCGTCAGTTCGTGTCGAGGTGCCGCGCGGTGGCAAGCTGAAGGTGCCCGCGGGCCGTTGGGTGCTCTCCCTCGGACGCACCGGACACGCGCCGGATCTCCACCGCCTCGACGCACCAGCCGGCGGCGCTCTGCGCGTGGTCTATCGGCCTCGGAAGGGCTGGTCGGCGGTGGTCCGTGTGGTGCACGACGGACCGGTGGCAGAAGGTGCCGTCACCCTGCAGGAGATCGTCGGTTACGGCGTCCCCAACCCTGCGCCGCGGAAGACCACCAGTGACTCGGCGGGAATCGCTCTGTTTTCAGGGCTTACCGGACTCTTCGCCGAGGTCGAAACGAGGCACCGTGAGTACGTTGCCAAACGGGAGAGCGGACTGGCAGCGGCCCCAGGAACCTTCGAGGTCCGCACCGTTCGTCTAAACCGTGGCGGCACTCTCGCGGTCTCGGTGCGTCTCGAGGGTGAGCCGGCAACGACCACCCTCTGCCGGTTGATTTCCTACCAAGCCGGGGACCCGGGCCAGACGAGTCTCGGCGAGATTGCTGCCGAAGCCCGCGTCGATGCCCAAGGCCTGTGCCGCTTCGAACGCTTGGCGGAAGGACCAGTGACTCTGCGCCTGGTACCCCGCCCGGGCGAGTCCGGGCACTTCGAAACCACGGTGCGGGTAATCGACGAGCAGGAAACTCCGCTCGAGATCGATCTTGAAGAGTACCGGGTCTCCGGCCGCGTCACCCGCCACGACGAACCGCTGCCCGACTACTCCATCCGCGCCCTTTCGTTCGAACGCAGTGGCCCGCGAAGCGTTCTGCCCGAGCCGGCCTTCGAAGTCACGACGGACACCGAGGGCCACTACCTCGGCCACCTGTGGAAGACGGGCACTTACTTGATCCAGCTCGTGGACCGAAAAGGGTCACCGGCCGGCGGCTTTCGCAGAACCGTCGTGACTGGGGACGAAACCATCGACTTCGATCTCGGAGGGGGCCTGCTGACCGGCACCGTCGCGGATGACACCGGCGCTCCCGTGGCGGGAGCCCGTGTCGCTCTCACCTGGGAAGGCGAAGCCAACAGCGTGAACACTCTGCTGTCGGGACTGCGGGGCCGAATGCAATGGGGCGTCGAGACAGACGCCACGGGCCGGTTCGCCACCCTGCTCGAGCCGCGCCCCGGCAGCGGCACGGTCAAGGTCTCGAAAGACGGTTTCCTGCCGTCGGAGTCGACGGCGATCACCCTCAGTGACGACGAGCCGGCCCCTCTTGCGATCGTCCTTCGGCGCGTGCCGACGACCCGAGTCCGCCTGGTTCGCCCCTCTGGATCACCCGTCGCAGGCGCTTGGCTGGCGGCGTTCCCGCAACCGGGTAAGCCGCGTCGCGTCGACGGCCGGACCGACGCCAACGGTCGGGCCGAGCTGGCGGCCGAGCCCCACAGCCCGCCAGGAGTCGTCTACTTCAGCGGCCCCGGCTGCCCGCTCTCGGTAGCCCCGCTTCCGGCGACGGCGACGGTCGAAACCACGGTGACCTGCCCCGCGAGTGCTTCCGGGCTTCTACTGAGCTTTCGGGACGTCCAAGGCAAACCGATGGCCGGTGAAGAAGTCCTGCTCCGCGGGCCGGCGGGCGCGGTCGTGCCGCGGGAGGTCGTCGCGACCCACTTGGGCGCCCTCGGCCTGCCTTCGGTACTCGCGACCGATGGCCGGAAAGCACTCCTCTACCTGGCCCCCGGCAGTTACGAGGTCTACTCGGCCGCCGACGCAAACGAGGACACCATCCTCCAGGGCCTACCCAACGGCTTTCTCGGCCGGGTCGAGCTCTCGGCGGGATCGACCGCCGAGCTTGAGGTAGTGGTTACCGGCGATTAGCGTGGACCTTCCTCCGGCTACAATACGCCCCGGTGCATAAGCCCAGCCCTTTCGACGGAAGGAGTCTCCGATGAAGTCTCGTCTCGTGTTCGCGGGGTTCGTGTTTTGTCTCTTGGCTACCCTTCCGGTTTCGGCGGCGACCGTCACGGCGACGGTGGTCAGTACCTTCACGCCGACGCCGGTGACGATCGTGGCCGGGGATTCGGTGACGTGGAACAACGTCGGAGGTGGACTGCACAACGTGGTGGCCGACAATGCGAGCTTCCGCTGTGCCAATGGTTGTGACGACACCGCAGGGGACGGCGACGCGAGCACCGCCGGTTGGACGTTCACCCGATTTTTCAACACCGCGGGCACCATCGCCTACCACTGCGAAATTCACGGTGCCGCGGGCGGCATCGGCATGGCGGGGACGATCGTCGTCCTACCGTTCACCATCTTCAGCGACGGTTTCAACAGTGGGAACACCGCTGCTTGGTCGGTGATCTCGCCCTGAGCCCACGCAGCGGCGGGCGGCCGAACGGTAGACTCTGCCCATGTTCGTCCGCCGGCTCGTTCTCCTCTTCTTCCTAACCGCTTGCGCCCAGCCGCCGATCCTCGATCGGCCCGCGGCCTGGAGCCGGCTCGACCTCGGGTCCGAGCCGCCGCGGGTGCTGATCGCTGGCGCCGCTGCCCCCGCCCACCGGACGGTGGCGAGTTTCCTGGGGGCTGCCGAAGTGCGCGATATGCGCCAGGTGCCGGCGGAGCAGCTGGTGACGTTCCCCCGCCGCACCGCCGGGCAGGTCCAAGCGCTCGAGCAGCGGGCCGGCAGCCGGCTGGGTTGGACGGTCACCCTTGGCGCCACCCCCTACGTCTCCTTCGTTCCCTTGGGCGCCGGCGACGTCGCTTGCCCGTGCGGCTACGGCGTCGGCGTTCGCGATGCCCGGGGCACGTTTCACGTGCTCTATCGCGATGTCGCGCCGGCTGCCGGCCCCCTGGCCCCGGCGGCAGTGGAGCTCAGTCTCGGCGATTTCGCCGGCTCGACCGTCGAGTTGCTGTTCCAGGTCGACGGTCCGCCGGGGCACGCGGGCACACTGCTGTGGGGCAGCCCGGCGCTCTACCAGCGCCAAGCCCTCGACGGCTTCCACCCCGAGGGCGCGACGCCCACTAGGCCGAACGTCGTCCTGATCGGGCTCGACACTCTGCGCGCCGATCACGTCGGGGTGTACCGGCAGGGCCTGGCCCTGCCGCCGAGCTTGACCCCCGAGATCGACCGGCTGGCGGGAGAAAGTGACGTCTGGCTCGGCGCCCACTCGACCTTCTCGAACACCAATCCCAGCTTCGCGTCGATCTTCACCGGCCTCTACGGCAAGAACCACGGGGTCTACGACTTGAAGACCCCCTTACCGGCCGACCACACTACGCTCGCCGAGCACTTCAAGGCCGCCGGCTACGACACCCGAGCCTTCATCTCCGCCCGGCACCTCGGGAACCACAACTCGGGCCTCGGCCAAGGGTTCGACGAGGTCACCCTGGCCGACCACCACTTCGCCGCCGAATGGCCGGTCACCGGTGCCATGGACTGGGTGGCCGGGCGCGAGAAGCCGTTTTTCCTGTGGCTCCATCTGTTCGACCCCCACACCCCACACACACCGCCAGACCCCTACGCCGTGGGCTTCCGGCCGGCACGCCCGCGGGGTCTGGCCCCGGTCGAGTCGTGGTCGCCGTTCCGCCGGCCGGGCAGCCGCGACTTCGACGAGGTGGTCCTCGGCGGCCACCGGGATCTTTACCAGGGCGAGGTGGCCTACCTGGACCACCAGGTCGGCCGCCTGGTGGACTTTCTGGCCAGCCGCGGTTTGCTCGAAAACACCGTGATCGCCGTGGTCGCCGATCATGGCGAGAACCTCGGCGAACACGGCATGCTCTACCGCCACGTCGGGCTGTGGGACACCACCACCCACGTGCCCCTGATGATCCGGTGGCCGGGCGCCGACGCCCCACGCACACCCCGGGGTCGGCGCTTCCCGCAGCTGGTCCAGACTCTCGACCTCTTCCCCACCCTGCTCGCCGCCAGCGGCCTCGACGTGCCGCCTCAGGACGGCATCGACCTGCGCCAACTGACCTTCGACGGCCGCACGGGCCGCCGCGCCGTGTTCGCCGAACACGCGGACCGCACCGATGTCACGGTGCGCACGGCGAGCCACCGGTATGTGCTGTCCCGCGGCAACGCCGCGATCCCGGCCGGGACCTACCTCTACGACCTCGCCGCGGACCCTGGGGAGCTCGTCAACCTGGTGGGCCGAGGTCTCGCGATCGAAGCCGAGTTGGCGCGGGTGCTGGCGGGTTGGCAGGCCGACACGCGGGGCGCCCCCGCGGCCGAAAGCCGCGTACTGAGCCCGGAAGAGGAAGCCAAGCTCAGGGCTCTGGGGTATTTGCAGTAGCCGCCCGTTTGCGCCGCGCGTGGACGACCCAAGCCGCCGCGGTGCCGAGCACGTAGAGCGCCACCGTCGGCAAGGCGAACAGACACAGATTCACGGCGTCCGGCGTCGGGGTCACGACCGCGGCCAGCACGAAGATGATCAGCACCGCCCACCGGAAGTGCCGGATCAGGAACGCCGGGGTCACCACGTTCATCACCGAGAGCAGGAAGATGAAGATCGGCAGCTCGAACATGAGACCCAAGCCGAGCACCACCATCATCAAGAAACCGAAGTACTTGTCGGCCGCGATGACGGTGTCGAACTGGGACGAGAACTGGAGCATGAAGGTGACCGTGAACGGGAACGCGACGTAGTAGGCGAATAAGCCGCCTGCGATGAAAAACGCCGTTCCGACCATCACGAACGGCACCGCCATCCGCCGTTCCTTCTGGTACAGGCCCGGCGCCACGAAGGCATACACCTGGTAGAGGATGAACGGCGCGGCAAGGAAGGCGCCGGCCAACAGGCCGACCTTGAAATAGAGCAGAAAGCCGTCCGAGAGGCCGAAAATCGCCAGCTTCTGGCCCGCGAACTCGGGCACGTCATAGATCGGCTGGGCCAGGAAAGTGAAGATCTCCTCGATGTACGTCCAGGCCAGTGCAGTGGTCACCACCAAGGCCAGAAGGGCTTTGACCAGACGCTTGCGCAGCTCTTCGAGGTGATCGAGCAGCCCCATCGTCGGGAGGTTTTCCGACGACGTCGAGCCCGTCGTGGGCGGTTTCGGCGGCATGGTGGCAGCGGGGCGTCAGTTCGTGGGCGGCACGGCCCGAGGCTCGGCCCCGGCAGGTTCAGGAGGATCGGGCTCGGCGACACTGCCCCGGGCGGTGGTTCCCGGCGGAATCGCCGCCGGCGTGGGCGGGTCGAGCACCGTTACTGTGCCCGCCAGAGCGGGGCGCCGGGCGGTCTGGCTCTGCTCGCTTTCGTCCAAGGCCAGCTCGGTGTTGATGGTGCGTTTGAAATCGGTCGACGCCTTGCGGAACTCGGCGAGACCTTTGCCGATCGTCCGTCCCATCTCCGGCAGCCGTTTGGGGCCGAAGATCAGGAGCGCCAGGACCAGGATGAGGATGACTTCGGAGATGCCTAGGGGGCCGAACATCGTCCGCCGATGATACTCCAGGTTCCCGCCCCGCAGCCGGTGGCAGAAACCACGAGAGGGCCGGGGCAAGCCCGGTCATCCTGCTAAACTCTGGCGCCATGAGGAAGTCCTGGAAAGTCGCCGCCGCCGTCCTGTTCACCGTGACCCTGTGCGTGGGCAGCGTCGTCGGAGGCCGCCTGTCGGCCCTGTCGGACGAGACGCGGGCCACGCTCAAGACCTACACCGAGCTCGTCGAGGTGGCGCGGGCGAACTACGCCACCGAGGTGAAATACGAGGATCTGGTCTACTCCTCGCTGGGCGGCATGCTGCGCACGCTCGACCCGCACACCAGCTTCCTCCCCCCCTCGGCCTTCCGCTCGATGCGTGAAAAGCAGGCTTCGAGCTTCTACGGCCTGGGCATCCTGGTCGGCCAACGGAACGGCCGACTGACGGTGATCACGCCGATCGAAGGCACCCCGGCTTCCCGCCTAGGCATTCGCGCCGGCGACGTGATCGACACCATCGATGGTTTGCCGACCAGCGACATGACGATGGACGAGGCGATCGACCACTTGAAGGGTCCGAAGGGCACCAAGGTCAACATCACCATCCGGCGGCGCGGACTCGACGAGCCGCTGCCGATGGAGGTCACCCGGGCCGAGATCCCCCAGACCACCGTGCGCCACGCCTACATGATCACGCCCGACACCGGCTACCTCTGGATCACCGACTTCGCGCGCTCGACCGGCGCCGAGGTCGCCACCGCCATCGAGGCTCTCAAGAAGCAGGGCATGAAGCGCCTGCTGCTCGACCTGCGTAACAACGGCGGCGGCCTGCTCGACCAGGCCATCGACGTCGCCGACCAGTTCGTGCCCGACAATGCCTTGATCGTCGAGACCCGCGGGCGCACCCGCGACTCCTTCAGCGAGTTCCGCGACTCCGGCGCCCACGAGGAGCTTGGTTTGCCGATCGTCGTCCTGGTCAATCGCGGCACCGCCTCGGCCTCGGAAATCGTCTCGGGCGCCATCCAGGATCACGACATGGGCCTCATCTTGGGCACCCCGACGTGGGGTAAGGGCCTCGTCCAGACTGTCTACAACCTGCCCTACGGCGCGGGCATGGCGCTCACCACGGCGCGTTACTACACCCCCACGGGCCGGCTGATCCAGCGCGACTACAGCGACTACTTCGACTACTACACCAACCTGCCGGAAGGCGAGCAGGTGCCTTCGCACTCACCCGAGGACCCGGTGTACTACACCCACCTCGGGCGTAAGGTCTTCGGCGGCGGCGGCATCACCCCGGACGTCATCCTCGAGATCGACGAGCTGCCGGCCTTCAGCCAGAAGCTGCTGGTGGCCAACGCCCCCTTCGACTTCGCCGTGGATTTCAGCCAGAAGCACAAGGTCACGAGCCGAGCCTGGACCCCCGATGACGCCGTGATCAACGAGTTCAAGGACTGGCTGATCCAGGAGAAAGTCGTCACCGCCGACGAAGCCGCGATCGAGTTCGCCAAGCCCGAGAACCTCGCCGACATCAAGGTCCGCCTACGCAGCGAGGTCTTCAACACCAACTGGGGCCAAGACGCCTCTCACCTGGTGCGCACCAGCGTCGACAACCAGATCCAGCACGCCCTCCAGATGTTCGACCAAGCCGCCGGCCTGCTCGCTCAGCGTAAGGAAAAGGCCAGCGGCGAACGCCGCGGGGTGTGAAGAGCGGGGCGCAGCAAGCAGCGCCCCCACGAAGCCAAGACGAGAGCCCCGTCTTCTCCAAACGGTTGGGGCGCTGCTTGCTGTGCTCCCTCTGCCGCGGTTACGGTACCGCCGCCGACCATGCTGACGTGTTCCCGTTCTCGAAGCCGTCCCTGAAAACGCTCGTGACGCAGGCCTGCACGCGGACGTCGTCCAGGTACCAACCTTCACGACCCACCGAGTTGTCACTGGCGAGGCGGAACCGGAAACGCACCGTCTGGCCGGCCCAGGCGCTCAGATCGACGATCGAGTGGAGCCAATCCTGGGGATCGCCGCACCAAGCGCGGATGGTGGAGCCGCTGAACGGGCCATCGTACGGGTCGGTCAGGAGTTGCGGATCGAGCACCTGGGCCCAGGTGGCGCCGTTGTCGGTCGAGATCTCGAGCAGGCCGCCATCGAAGCAGCCGCCGGTGCGGTCCTCGAGCGTCTGGTGGTTCCAGAACTGGAGCGTCAGGGGCGCGGCGCCCGCGGGCAAGGCGATGGCCGGGGACACCAAGAGTTGGTCGCTGGCCACGGCGGGGTCGACCGCCTTCCAGGACGACGTTCCGCTGTGCACACGGGCCGTCGAAGCCGCCCAGGAGTTGCCCAGGCCGCTGCTCGTCCAGCCGGGAGCGCCGGACTCGAAGCCTTCGCTGAAGATCACCGTCGGAGGGATGCCCGCCGCGCAATCCCCCGGCGCCGGCACGGTGGTGAAGCTCGACACGGCTGAATTCGCGCCCGCGCCGCAGACGTTGTCCGCGCGCACTCGCCAGTAGTGGCGGGTGTTGGTCGAGAGAGTCCCCGCAAGGGTCACCGTCGTGCCGGCGATGCCGGTTTCCGTCGCCACCACGTTCGTGAACGCAGCGTCGGTTGCGACCTCGAGCGTCGACGTCCCGCCGTTGGCCGGGGCCGTCCAGGTGAAGGTCGGCGTGGCGCCGACGTTCGCGGCGCCGTCGGCCGGAGCCGTCAAGGACACCGTGCCCGGAATCCCGGCGAACAGCCGGAGCGTGGCGTCCCGCGAGTGCACTGGGCCGCTCGTGGTGCCGGTGATCGAGACGGTGTATTCGCCCGCGGTCGCCGGCCCGAGATTGCCGAGGGTCAGCGTGCTCGTGCCCGCCGGGACCACCGGGTTCGGCGAGAAACCCACCGTCGCCCCGGCCGGGGCGCCCGTGGCCGACAGGGTGACCGGGTCGGCGAACGCCAGGATCGACCCGATCTGGACGTTGAACACACCGTCCGCCGGCTGGCACAGCTCGAGCGCTCCCGGGGTCACGCCGAGGGTGAAGTCCGGCTGCAGGGCGCAGTTCGAGCACACCAGGGCGAAGTCCTGGTCCGTCGAATCGCCCGAGAACGGCACGCCGTCGCCGGGCAGGGTGAAGGCGGTGATCGTCAGGGTGACACTCGAACCGGGGTTCTGGATGAAGACGTTTTCGACGTTGTTCCGCCGGTCGGCGGCACCGCCCGTGGCCGACCAGCCGGCCGTGAAGCGATTGCCGAGGTAGGTGTCGGCGCCGTCTTCGACCACCAGGTCGAGATCGTTGACCAGGGCCGGGTTGGCGCCGATGGCCCCGGGCGCGTCGGACCAGGCCACGGAGATGCGCACGGGCTGCCCGGGGTTCGGCACCCCGACGGTCATGGTGAAGGTCTCGCCGGGGTTGTCGAAGGTGTGGGTCTGGTCGCGGTAGACGACCGGCACCGGCGAGTCGAGCGCGCTCGTGATGTTGACCCGGCCCCAACCCTCGTTGAAGTTCGGCCGGTCGGCAGTGCCCATGTCCACGCTGTTGTTCACCAGCACGGCCTTCGCCATGGCCGGGCTGGGGTTGGCCCCGGCGTTCTGATCACGCCACCAGTCCGTCAGCAACACCACGGCGCCCGAAACGTGGGGGGCGGCCATGCTGGTGCCGGAGCAAAAGGCGTAGAGGTTGCTGGTGCCGGCGATGGCGGTCGAACACGAACCGCCAAGGTCGTTGCGTGACGACGCGATGGTCGCCCCCGGCGCCGCCACCGTGGGAACCACCCGGCCATCCACTGCCGGTCCGCGGCTGCTGGTCGAGGAGATGTTCTCGACGCTGCCGGCGCGGAAGTTGTTGCTGTTGGCCACCACGATCAGGTTCTTGGCCTCTTTCGGGGCAGTCAGGGTGCTCGCCCCGGGGCCCGAGTTGCCCGCCGAAAAGACCTCGATGAACGGCTCGGCCACGCCCGCGGTGTCGAAATTGCCGTCCCGCACCATGAAGTCGTGGGTACGCTCGCTGGCCTGGTAGCCGTGGTTGGTGCCTTCCCCGGTGGTCCACGAGTTGTTGCCGCCGATGGCGCCGCCGAGCACCGCCCGCTTCGAATGCTCCTGCCAGCCGCCGGCGGGCGGCCAGGACGGTGCGGACAGGGAGTTCATGGCGAAGATGCCGTACTCCGGGGCCATGCCCAACCCGTAGAGGAAACCGTTGGCATCCGTGAGGCCCGCGGTGGCGTCGCCACCCACGATGCCCGCCACGTGGGTGCCGTGGCCGCCGCCGGTGCAGTCGGCGCCGGGAGTCGTGCCGCCGTCGCAGCCGGCGGGAATGCCCGGGAAGCTCGAGCCGCCGACGATGTGGGAGGCGAGGTCCGGGTGGTCATAGTCGACACCCGTGTCGACGATCGCCCAGGTGACGCCGGTGCCGTCAACACCCAGCGACGCCAGGTGGGCGAAGTACCCCGTCACCGGCGTGCCGCCCGGGTGATTGCCGGCGACGATCTGGGACGACATTTCGTCGTCGAGCCGCGCCTTCGGGCTCTCGTAACCCAACCACAGCACGGCGGGCAGTTGCGCCACGGCGGTGACGGCGCCGGCGGGCAGGCGCGCGATGACGTCGTAGAAGGCCCGGTCGGGCTGCGCCGGGTAGTGCTGGAGGATCTCCGCGCCGAGCGCGGTGAGCGACTTGAGGGTCGACTCGAGCCGGCCGTCGTCGTAGACCATGATGTCGACGTTGTCGATGCGGCCGGCGCGGCCGGGCAAGTCACCGTTGATCTTGTAGGCCGGGTGGAAGGGCCCCGTCCAGCGCACCCCCGCGACGGAACTCACCCGCGCGGTCGCCTCGGGAGCGGCCCACACCAGGTACGTGTCGTGGGGGTAGTACTGGAGCACCCGGGCACCGGCGGCGGCGAAAGCCGCCAAGTGTTCGGCGCGCGGTTTGCCGTCGAGCTGCACCAGGCGGAAACCAGCGTCGTTCGGGTTGGCCGTGAGGCCGGCCGGGACGCGCGGCTCACCATCGACCAACGGATCGAATTGAAACCCGAGCACGCGCACCTCGCGCCGAACCGGCTCGCCGGCCGCCGCCGGGACCGCGGTCGCGAGCCCAGCAAAAACAAAGAACCAAGCCGCGCCACGCATCACAGGGGACATGGGAACCTCCCGCCAGGGCAGAGAATGGCGGGAGTCTAGCGCAAGGTCGACTTACTTGAGAGTCAGCCATACTTCAGGAAAGAAGCCTTCCTGGCTGTACTGATCCCCTTCTCGCGCCAGCACGCGGACCGTTTGCCCAGCCTTCACGCCAAGTTTGGCGTAGGGAAAATCGAACTCGAACACGCGGCCCGAAAACGGCTTCTCGGCGGGGCCAAAGCCGTCCAGCACCATGTCCAGGCTCTCGTAGGGCCGCATCGCCTGCCCCGGTTTGCCGGTGAATTTCTCGATCACGGGGCGCGCGTGCCGAGTCTTCGGCTTCTGATCCGAGACACCACCGGCGCAAGCGGCGATGTCGCGGCCGTCGTAGGACAGGCAGACGCTCAGACGGCCCACCGCCTCGAATCCCGGCTGGTCGAAATCCGTTAGGCCGCCGGTCGTCGTTTTGCCGTCGAGATCGAAGTAGAGCACCGCAACGTCACCCGCCAGCGTACCGCGTTCGTCGGCGGCCACCGTGGCCTTAACGTGAACGTTGGCGCCGTCGCTCGACAAGGCCAGGTTGATCACGTCGCGGGAGTTCTCTGCCCCGTTGTGGTCGGTGACGTCCCCGGCGGGATCACTCCAATCGATCCTCGGCACGGCCTTCGGAGCTTGGGCTTCGAGGGCTGCCGCCATCAGGGATAGAAACACGCCGATCCGCTTGGTCGTCTTCATGTCTGCCTCCTCGGAACTCTTGCTAACGGAAGGATCCGTTCCGCAGACACGCCCTGACCGGCGACGAAGGGACACTCAAGCCGGCGGTTCGGCGGCTTTCTCACGCCGCCGGCTCACCAGCCACACCACCCCGGCCCCAAGCAAGACGATTGCGACGAGGATCTTCTCGATGCCTTGGATCTCGCCGAGCACGCTGTCCGCGGCCTTCCCGAGGCTGAAACCCAGAAACGAGAAGGCGGTGGACCAGGCAATGGCGCCTAGAGTGTCGAACAGAAGGTAGCGCCGATAGGGGATCGCACTCATGCCGTAGACGAAGGCCGCCAGCGCTCGCAGGCCGTAGAGGAATCGCACGGCGATCAAGAACGGCGCGTTGTGACGCTCGAGCACTCGGTGGGTACGGGCCACCCGCTCCCGCCACTTCGGGTGCTTGTCGAGCCAACTGGTGCCGCGGCGTCGCCCGAGCCAGAACAACAGCCCGTTGCCCGAAACGGAGCCCAGCACACCGACCACCGCCACCCACGGCAAGCCGAGCAAGCCCCGCTCCGCGGCCAGCCCGGCCAACACGAGAGTGGTTTCCCCTTCGAGCAACGTCCCGACGAAAACCGCCAGGTAACCGAAGTCGCGGATGAGCTCGTCGAGCCCGATCACGCGGGACGACCGGACGAGACGACAACGAGACTCGACATGGCGCGGAGGATACCCCGGAATGCCCCGGGGGCATGCTCAGGCCAAATCCTCGCGGGGCGAAGGCACTGCCGGGTAGGGGTCGAGAGGCTCACCGAGGGCACCCATCGCGGCCAAGAAGAGGTGCGGAAAGCCGATCGGCACCGTGGTGCACAGCCGCACGATCCGGCGCCTCAGGGCCGCGGCTTCGGGATGCGGGCCGGAGGCGAGCCGGTAGAGTTCCCGCCAGGTCGCGAGCTCAGCGCGGTCGAGGAGCTGGGCGAGCACCTCGTCACTCTGGAGATCGAGGTGCGAACGGTTCCACAGTGCCTGGGATTCGACGAGTGGACTCATGGCTCCCCCCGCTGGTGCAGCAAGAGGTCGGCGAGGATCTGCGCCCAGAAACGACCACGGGCGGCCAGGTGAGACCAGTCGTTCCAGGGAGCGGAGAGGCCCTTGTAGCTCGCCAGGTCGATTTCGGCCTTGTCGGTCGGCTCGGCGGCGCTCAAACGCTCCACGACTTCTGCGAGGACCGAAGCGCCGTTCTCCTGCGGGTAGTCCGCGTCCAGCTGCGCCAGGGCCGCGTGCGCCCCGTCTTCCCCGAGCCGTTCGAGCAGAACGACGGTGTCCAAATAGTCGCGGGTCGTCAGGCGAGTGGCGAGGAGCCAGGCCTTGACCCGCGCCATCTCGGCAAGGGTGGGCACACACAAGCCCGCGATCTCCTCGGTCTCCAGGGGGCGCACGCGCCGCAGCTGGCGGATGCCGGTGAGGACTCCATCGAGCCTGCCAAGGATCACGACGGGCCGCCGAAGCCGAGCGGTCTGCCGCCCCGCCGCGGCTTCCAAATCGGCCAAAACCTCGTCGAACCGGCCGGCGAGGTCGGTCAGGACGTGATCACCGTCGAGACTGACCCGGTGCCCGAAGTGGAGGGCGGCGGCGGTCCCACCGACCAGCACGCTTCCGGGCACCAGGGCCTGCAGATGGCGCTCTGCTGCCAGCAGACGCTCCCAATCCGATGGAGGTGGGTGGGTCACAACGAAAAGTCTACTTCAGCAGGGAGACAGGAGCCGGACCTCACGGCCTTGCCGCACTGCGGTATATTCTAGGACCAAATGACCACCACGTTCCACCTCGAGGTCGGTCCCGACCGACTGGCGACCCTCACGTTCGACGCCCCCGGCAAGCGGGTGAACGTCTTCTCCCCGGAAGTTCTCTTCGAACTGCGCGATCTCGTCGCCGAGCTCGCCAAGCGCCGCGACATCGGCGTGCTGGTGCTGCTCTCGGGCAAGGACTCGAACTTCATCGCCGGGGCGGACGTCGACATGATCGCCGACGTCACGGACCCGGCGGTGGCCGAGGAAGGCGCTCGGCTCGGCCAGCAGCTGTTCTCGGCCTGGAACCAGCTGCCCTTCCCCACCGTGGCGGCCCTGCGCGGCACCACCATGGGCGGCGGCACGGAGATCGCCTTGGCTTCGACCTGGCGGGTGGCCAGCGACCGCGACGCCGTGCAGATCGGCCTCCCCGAGGTCAAGCTCGGCATCGTGCCCGGCTGGGGCGGTTGCACCCGCCTGCCGCGGGTGGTCGGCCTCGCCGCGGCCCTCGACATGATCCTCACGGGCAAGACGGTCCGCGCCAAACAAGCGTTCAAGATGGGTCTGGTCGACGCCCTGGTGCCGGACGCCCAGTTCCTCCCCCTGGTGCGCCAGTTCGCCCTCGAGCGCATCGACAAGAAGGGCCGTCCGGCGCGCCGGACGACCCTCAAGGACAAGCTGCTCGAGGGCAATCCTCTCGGCCGGATACTGGTGTTCTCCCAGGCCAAGAAGGCCACCCTCGCCGCCTCGAAGGGCCACTACCCGGCGCCGCTTCGGGCCATCGAGGTGGTCAAAGCGGGCACCGGCAGCCTCTCCCGGGGCCTCGCCGCCGAAGCCAAAGCGATCGGCGAGCTCGCCACCTCGCCCATCGCCAAGAACCTGATCCACGTCTTCCGTTTGATGGAAGACAACAAACGCTCCCCCGGCCTGCCCGGCGGCGAGGCCGTCCCGGTGGAGGCCGCCGTGGTGCTGGGCGCCGGAGTCATGGGCGGCGGCATCGGCCACCTACTGGTCGACAAGGGCGACATCGCGACGCGCTTGAAGGACATCGCCCCCGCCGCCCTGGCCTCCGGCATGGCCCACGCCGCGGAGTTGTTCGAAAAGCAGGTACGCCGCCGCCGGATGCGCCCGGACGAACGTAAGCGCAAGCTGGCTCTGCTCTCCCCCACCCTCGACGACCGTGGTTTCGGCCGCGCCGACTTGGTGATCGAGGCGGTGGTCGAGAAGCTCGAGGTCAAGCAGAAGGTCTTCGCCGACACCGCCGCCAAGGTGCGGGCGAACACGGTGCTGGCTTCGAACACTTCGTCGCTGTCGATCGACGCCATCGGCCGCGACACGCCTCACCCCGAGCGCGTCGTCGGCATGCACTTCTTCAATCCGGTCGACAAGATGCCCCTGGTAGATGTGATCGCCGGGGCCAAGAGTGCGCCCTGGGCGGTCAACACCGTCTTCGAGCTCACCCGCCGGGTCGGCAAGACGCCGGTGATCGTCAAGGACGCCCCGGGGTTCTTGGTCAACCGGCTGTTGATGTTCAGCTTGTCGGAGTCACTGTGGTTGCTCGACGAGGGCGTGCCGCCCGAGGCCATCGACCGCGCCATGAAACGGTGGGGTATGCCCATGGGCCCCCTCGAGCTGACCGAGGAAGTCGGCATCGACGTCGCCAACAAAGTCGCCCACATCCTGCACGACGCCTTCGGGGACCGCTTG
>JANRLG010000150.1:0-5196 GCA_033762835.1 Thermoanaerobaculia bacterium | reverse complement strand
TTTGTGTAACCTTGGGGGCTCTGCTCGCCCCGCCCCTCTTCCGGGCAGAGCCCTCACCCCTCGCGCTCCCGGTGGTAGTCGAGGAGGTCCTTGAGCGTCTGGTCGAAGGGAATCGTGGGCTCCCAGCCGGTGTCGGCGCGGAACTTCGAGGCGTCGCCGAGCAGGATTTCGACGTCCGAGGGCCGCAGGCGCGACGGGTCGACCTCGGTACGGACCTCGACGTTGGCCAGGGCGATCAGCTTGTCGAGCAAAGCGCGGATCGTGATCCCCGATCCTGAGGCGATGTTGTAGACCTCGCCGGGCGTTGCCTTGGTTACCGCCAGCCAGTAGGCGCGCACCATGTCGCGGACATCGGTGAAGTCGCGCACGGCGTCCAAGTTGCCGTGGCGGATCACCGGCTCCTGCTTGCCGGCCTCGATGCGCGCCACCTGGCGGGCGAAGTTCGAGGTCACGAACACGGGGCCGCGGCGCGGGCCGGTGTGGTTGAAACCACGGGTCCGAATGGCCTTGATGCCATAACTCATGAAGTACTGGTAACCCAGGAAATCCTGGGCTACCTTCGACACCGCGTAGGGCGACAACGGCCGCAGCGGGTTGGTCTCCTTGATCGGCGTCTCGTCCGGGTGGACCAGGCCGTACTGCTCGGACGAGCAGGCGATCTGGATCACCGGGTCGAGCCCCTCGGCGCGCACGGCCTCGAAAAGGTTGGTCTGGCCGACGATGTTGGCCGACAGCGTGTCCTGAGGCGCCGTCCAGGACGACGGCACGAAGCTCTGGGCGGCCAAGTGGAAGATGTAGTCCGGCCGAACCTGGGCGATCACGTGGCGCACCGCGATGGCGTCGCGCAGCTCGCACTCCACGAGGTGGAAACCCGGGCGACCTTCGAGATGCTCGATGTTCTCCTGGCGGCTGCGCCAGCGATAGGTTCCGTAGACCTCCACCCCCGGCTGATGGTCGAGGATGTATTCGGCCAAGTGGGAGCCGGCGAACCCGGTGATGCCGGTGACGAGGGCCCTCATCGAAAATCTCCTTGTCGGTAGAGGTCGAGATAGTAAGCGAGTCCGGAGCTCCAGGTCTCGACCCGCCGGCCGAGGTAGGCCTCGAGGCGATCCACCGCCAGCACCGAATAGGCCGGCCGCACGGCGGGGCGCGGAAACTCAGCGGTAGTGACCTCGGTAACGGTCACCGTGGGATCGAGCTGACGCACGATCTCGCGGGTGAAGCCGCACCAGGAGATCGGCTCGCGGTTGGCGTAGTGGTAGACCCCGAAGTTGGCCGCCGTCCCGCCCCGCAGGCGCGCCGCCAAGTCCCACAGGGCGCGGGCCAGAAACGGCGTGTAGGTGGGGCAACCCACCTGGTCCCCCACCACCCGCAGCTCGCGCCGCCCGGTGGCCACGAAGCCCGCCATGGTGCGCACGAAGTTGGGGCCACCCGGCCCGAAGAGCCAGCTCGTGCGCACGACCGCGGCACGGTCGTAGGCGAGTACCTGGCGTTCTCCGGCGAGCTTCGAGCGCCCGTAGGCCGAGACCGGAGCCGTCGGCGCGTCCACCGGGTAGGGCGAGCGCGCGCTGCCGTCGAAGACGTAGTCGGTCGAAACGTGGACCAGCACCGCTCCTGCCGCACGAGCCGCCGCGGCGGCGAAACCGGCGCCGTCCCCATTGACCGCCAAGGCCGCGGCCTCCTGCGTCTCGCAGTCGTCGACACGCGTGTAAGCGGCACAGTTGAAGACCACCTCGGGCTGAAAGCGTCTCACCCAGGCGGCGAGCGCCTCGGGGTCGGTGACGTCGGCCTGGGTGCGATCGAGCCCGAGCACGGCCGAACCGAGGCGGCGGCCGTGGCGCACCACGGCACCGCCAAGCATGCCGCCACCGCCCAGGACGAGGGCGCGAAAGGTCACGGGATGCCCACCTCGGACTGATCCCCGATCAAGAAGCGATAGGCCGCGGGTTTCGCCGGGCCGCGTTTGATCTTGACGTTCCGGCCGATCAACGAGCCGTCTATGCGCACGGGAATGTCGCGGATCTCGCTGCCCGAGAGCACGATCGAGTTCTCGATCTCGCAGCCGACCAGCGTGCAGCCGTCCCCGATGGCCGTGTAGGGGCCGACGAAGGTGTCCTCGATCGTGACGTCGTCGCCGATGACGACTGGGCCGCGAATCCGTGAGTTCTTGAGCGTCACGCGGGCGCCCAGGGCGACCCGCTCCTCGAAGTGGACGCCGTCTTCGTCGGCCCGCAGGGGCGCATCGAGAGCCGTCAGCACGGTGCGATTGGCCTCGAGCATGTCCTCGAGTTTGCCGGTGTCCTTCCACCAACCCTGGACGATGTGGGGGTGAACGTGGAGGCCGCGGTCGACCAAGTCCTGGATCGCATCGGTGATCTCGAGTTCCCCCCGCTTCGAGGGCTGGATGCGTTTGACCGACTCGAAAATGTGGTGGTCGAACATGTAGACGCCGACGAGTGCCAAGTCGCTCTTCGGCTCGAGCGGCTTCTCCACCAGGCGGACGATCTTGCCGTCCGCGAGTTCGGCGACGCCGAACTGCCGCGGGTTGGGCACCCGGGCGAGCAGGATCTCGGCGTGGGGGCCGAGGGTGCGGAACTCCTCCACCAAGCTCGTGATGCCGCCCGCGATCAGGTTGTCACCGAGGTACATGACGAACGGGTCGGTGCCCAGGAAGTCCTCGGCGATCAGCACGGCGTGGGCGAGGCCCCGCGGCGCGTCCTGCTCGATATAGGTCACCCGGGCGCCGAAACGCGAGCCATCGCCCACCGCTTGGCGGATCTCGGCGCCGGTCTCGCCGATCACGATGCCGATCTCGGTGATGCCGGCGGCGACGATCGACTCGATGCCGAAGAACAGCACCGGCTTGTTGGCCACGGGCACCAGCTGTTTGGCCGACGTGAACGTCAGCGGGCGCAGGCGGGTACCCTTGCCGCCGGAGAGAATCAGACCTTTCATCGGAAGCTCCGCGGCCGGCCTCAGTTGGCCCGGCCGGTCAGATCGAGGAACGTGCCGACGTTCTTGAGCGTGAAGGCGAGCCGGTAGTCGATCTGCCGGCGGTCTTCGACGGAGCGGTCGAGCACCCGCTGGTAGTCGCGCACCTCGAGCCGCACGCCGTAGCAGTCGCCGGTGTAGTCGAGGAAGTACCGCTGCTCCTGGAGTTCGGACTCCTGGACGTCGTAGTTGAAGCTCGCTTGCAGCTGTAAACGGGTCGGGATGATCGGCAAGCTGCCGCCGAGCCGCACGTAATCGGCGATCTTGTCGCCGGTGTTGGCGCGGTAGCGGGTCGTCCAGCGCAGGTCGAAGGAGCGTGGACCCTGGCGCCAGTTGGCCGCGATGCCGCTCGCGACGAGCTGGTCGAAGAGCGTGTCCATCGTCCATTCGCCGCGGATCGACAAACTCCCCATCGGCTCGAAGCGGAGAACGGCATCGATCGGCCCCTCGGGCGCGGTCAGGCGCAAACCGTCGACGGTGGTGCCGGAAGACAACGGCCGTTCGTCGTCCAAGCTGCGCGCCTGGGACAACTCGAGCGAAAACATGTCGCGCGCCGAGGCGTTCGGTTGTGCTTTCGACTTGGCCTTGATGCGGTTGATCAGCGAGTAACGCACCGTGTGGCCGAAGAACGTGCGGTCGACCTCGTCGAAGCCGGGCACGAGATTCTGGTCCTCGAACTCCGGCGAGTTCGAGTAGACGATCCGCGGCTCGATGACGTGCTTCAGCTTGAGCCCGCCGGTCTCGAAGACTTTGGAGAACGACGGCCCGACGATCGAGGCGCCGACGAAGCTCTGGGCCCGCGAGAGCGAGTCACCGGAGAACTCGCTGCCGGTTTCCGTGACCACTGCCGAGTTGGTCTCGAGGCTGTTCTGCCACCAGGTCAGCCGGCTTCCGGCGTTGACCGTCAGGCCCAACCACGGGAACGGCTCCACGGGTAGGGACAGGGTCGGCGACACGTCGGCCCGGCCGTAGGTCTCCTTGTAGGTCTCGGAGCGATCGACCGAGAAGTAGGACAAGGAGCTGTCGACTTTCAGGTACAGCGGCGTGCGACCGAGTTTGGTCTGCCGTAGGCGGTAACTGATGTCCGGTAGCTGGCGGTCGAAGTTGGTCTCACCGCTGCGCTCGAAGCTCTCGCGTTCGGAGAACGTCACGTTCAGGCCGTGGGCGCCCCAGTTGCCGGCAAGGAAGCCCTTCGATTCGAGGAACCGCCGCGTGCTGCGGTCGAAGTCGCGTTCGAACTCCTGGAAGAACTCGAAGTCCGAGAACTGGTGGATGTCGAGCACCCCCCGCATGTTCCAAGGCAAGTCCTTGGTTTCGTGGGTGTAGTCGAGTTTCCACTGGAACTCATCGGTCTCGTTGGCGGGGTCGGCGTCGAAATCGGGATCGCGAATCACGTAGGACTCGATCTTGCCGCGCGTCCCCTCGCTGGGCCGGTAACGGAACTCGTTACCCAGGCCGATGAAACCCTCGGTGTAGGCGTCGAGGTGAAACGTGGTGTCGTAGCTCCGCCCCAGCTCCTTGAAGTAGGCCAGGCCGAGGTAGGCGCCCTTGTTTTCGGAGTAACCGAGATTGGGCACCAGCAGGCCCGAGCTGCGCTCGCGCTTCGTGGGCCACAGGATGTAGGGCGTGTAGAGCACCGGCGCCTTCTTGATCCGGAAAGAAGCGTTCCGGACCCGGGCGTAGCCCTCGACTTCGATCTCGGCCGAACCGACCTTGAAGCTCCAGGCCGGTACGTCACCCTCGCAGGACGTGAACACGCCGTCTTCGACCGAGTAGAGATCCTCGGAGAGCTTCGCGATCGAGGCGCCCGAGAACCAGATGTCGGGGTCGATGAACGCCGTCGCCTGGGTCAACCGGCCGGTCTTCTTCTCGAGGTCGAACTCGAGCGTTTGGCCGGTCAGCCGCTTCGGGCCTTGATCGAGGACCACGTGGCCGGTGGCCGTGACGACGCGGGTGGCGAGATCGAGATCGACGCCGTCGGCGGTCAGCTTCAAGTCCTTGTACCGGATTTCGACCCCGCCGGTCAGCTGGACGTGTTTCTCGGTGATGAACTCGAGGGGGCCGGCGGAGCCGGTGACGGACCCGCCGTCGTCGAGTTGCAGAGTGAAGTCGGTGCGGTTGGGGTCGGGCGGCGCCACGGGGGGCGTCGAAGAATCGGCCGACACCGCGGTCGGCCGCGCGGACGCAGGGTGGGGACACGCGAAA
>JANRLG010000149.1:0-32933 GCA_033762835.1 Thermoanaerobaculia bacterium | reverse complement strand
GACACCGCAATCGAGGACGGGCTCGAGGCGCTGGTGCGCATGACCACGATCGCGCGCCTCAAGGGCGCCGAGCAGATCGTGGCGGTGGCCACCTCGGCGGTGCGCGAGGCCGCCAACGGCGCCGATTTTCTCGCCCGCGTGCGCGCCCAGACGGGCCTCGAAGTGCGTCTGCTCTCGGGCGAACAAGAAGCGCTCCTGATCCACCGGGCGGTGCGCGAAGTGGTCGATCTCGATCGCGGCCGCAGCTTGGTGATCGACATCGGCGGCGGCTCGACGGAATGGATCGCGAGCGCCGACGGCCGCGTCGAGACGGCGGTGTCGTTGCCGCTGGGGTCGTTGCGCCTGGCAGCAGAGCTGCGGAGCGCACCACCGACGGCGGCGGCGCTGCGCCGGCTCGAGCAACGGATCGCCGCCGAGATCAAGCGGTTGCCCACGGCGCCGCCCGCCGAGCTCGTGGTCGCCACCTCGGGCACCGCGGCCTGCGTGGCGGACTTGGCGGATCTCGCCGCCGGCCGCGAGTCCGCGAACACCCCGAGGGGGCTGCGGGAGGTGCGCTGGAAGGAACTCCAGGCGCTCATCGAACGCCTGTCGCGGCTGCGCCGCCGGGAGATCGCCGCTTTGCCGCCAGTCGGAGAGCCGCGTTCGGAGTCGATCCTGCCCGGGGCGATCCTGCTCGCCCGCCTACTCGAAAAGGCCGGCGCGGACCGCTTCCAAGTCAGTGACCGCGCGCTCCGGGACGGCCTCGTGCTCGAAACCCTGGGTCAGGCGGCGCCACTCGCCACCAGCCAGCAGCATCTCCGCCGGCGCCAGGTCCAGCGCCTTGCCGAGCGCGCCCCCGCGGTGCTCCGCCACGGTGAACAAACGGCGAAGCTCGCGGGGCGGTTGTTCGATCTGTTGACCTCGGTCCACGGTCTCGGCGAACGGGAGCGCGAGTGGCTCGAGCACGCCGCTCGTCTGCACGACCTCGGTTACCTGGTGCGCTACGCCGAGCACCACAAGCACAGCTATTACCTGATCGTGAACGCCGAGCTGGACGCCTTCGACCCGCGCGAGATCGCGATCATCGCCCACGTCGCCCGCTTCCATCGCGGCAGCGAGCCCCGACCGGCCAAACACCCCACCTTCGCCGCCCTCGACCGCTGGCAGCGCGACACCGTGGTGCGCTTGGCAGCCCTCCTGCGAGTGGCCGCGGCGCTCGATCGCACCCACGCCTCACGGGTGTCCGAGCTCTACGCCACGATCCGCAAGCGCCGGGTGACGATCGAAGTGTTGTCGCCCTTCGATGTCGCCGTGGAGTTGAAGAGCGCCCACGAAAAGGCCGAGTTCTTCGCAGCGACCTTCGGGCGGAAGTTGGAGCTTCGGCAGGGTTTCGAGGCCGCCGAGGGCGCGGGGGATTAGGCCCCGGGCCACGACGGGCGGACACATGGGTCCGCCCCTACGACGGCATTTTGTAGGGGCGACGCATGCGTCGCCCTCCCCGGTGGCCTCCGCCACAAACTGATGCAGAGGGCATCGTCGTGCCGGGCTGCACCCGGGCGACGCATGCGTCGCCCCTACGGCCGACCTCGGCGCCGCATCCGTCAACCGCCGTTGCCCGCCACCCACTCCCGCACCCACCCCGCCACCCGCTCGGGTTCCTCCACGTGGGGGGCGTGGGACGCGCCTTCCACGATCTCGAGCCGGGCGTTCGGCAGTCTCGCGGCCATGTCCCGGGCGAAGCCGACGTGGGCGGCGTCCTCGGCGCCGACGATCAGGAGCACCGGCATCGACAGCGTAGCGAGGGCCGGCCAGTAGTCCGGCTGGATGCCGCGCGACAAGGCGCGCAGGCCGCGGGCGAGACCGTGGGCACGGCTGGCGAGCCGCAGGGCGCGGCTGCGGCGCCCCGCCCGGTGGCCGAGCTGCGCTTGGGTGGCGAACAACGGCAGGGCCAGCCAGCGGTCGACGAAGGCGTCGAGCCCGTCACGCTCGAGGGCCGCGGCCAGGGCGCCGTCGCTGCCCGACCGGACCGCACGCTCCTCGAGGGCGTCGGCGGGGATTCCAGGCGAAGAGCCGATCAAGGTCAGCGTGACGATCCGTTCCGGTGCCGTCACGGCTACCCCGAGAGCAAGCCGCCCACCCATCGAATAACCGAGCAAGTGCACCCGCTCAAGCCCACGGCGATCGAGCTCCCTAAGCACCCCGGCGACCGCTGACTCGAAGGTCAGATTTTCAGCGGCCGGGGCCTCGCCGTGACCCGGCAGGTCGAAGGCGAGGGTTTCGAGATCCCCGAGCCGGGCGCGAAAGTCCGCGAGACCGGCGGCGTGGCCGGTGAAGCCGTGCAGGAGCACGAGGGGCGGTGACCGCTCGACGACGGGTGACGGCGCTGCCGGCTCCGGCACGAAAGCATCGAGGGCTTGATCGACGGCGTCGCCGATTTCGGCGAGCACTTCCCGGCGGGCCGCCCGGGCCGCTTCCCGCTCCACACGCCACACCACCAGCCGCGGGCTTCCGGCCGGTACCAAGGCCGCGGCGACGGCGCTGCCGAGCTCGGAGACCGTCGCCGGTTCCGCTACGCCGAACCCCAGCGCCCGGCCCAGGGCTGCCACGTCGAGGCCCGGCGCGGTCGTGAAGTGCTTGGTGAAGCCGGGCTCGAGTCCGGCCACGGGCAGCTCGTCAAAAATCGCCCCGCCTCCGTTGTCGAGCACCAGGATCGCGAGATCGGCCCCGAGTCGGGCCGCGGCGAGCGCGCCCGAGAGATCGTGGGCGAAGGCGACGTCGCCGATGACCAGCAGCGTGCGGCTGCCGAACCCGGGCACGCGGCGGGCCAGCGCCACCCCCACGGCGGTGGAAGTCACGCCGTCGATGCCGTTCAGGCCGCGATTGGCGAAGACGTCGATGGCCTGCGAGGTCGTCGGCAAGAAGCGCTCGACATCCCGAATCGGCAGGCTGCTCGACACCACGAGCGCGGTGTCCTCGGGCAAAACGGCCGCGAGCGCCGCCACCGCCTCGGCCTCGAAGCGGGCGGGCGGGCTTGCGAGTGCCCGCGGCAGCGCCGCGCGGGCCGCCGCATCCGCGGTCCCGAGGGCGCCCACCCAAGCGCGGTCGGCCGCGACCGGAGGCTGATGACGAGCGAGCCAGTCCGCGACGGCTTCGAGGAGAAGCGCCGAGTCGGCCTCGATCAACTCGGTGAGCGCGTGGTCCGGGTCCGGGCGGCGCCCGTGGGGAGCAACCGCCGTCTGCACCACCGCGGAGTCCTTCGCCCAGGCTGTCGCGAGGCGGCGCAGCGGCCAATCGAGGGGTGCTTCTCCCAGACGCAGCACGAAGTCCGGCGGCGCTTCGGCCAGCCGCTCGCGCAACACCACGCTGGCCAAGGCGAGATCGAACGCCGCCAGGACCGGGTGCTCCGGGTCGTAACGCAGGCCGGAGGTGGCCTCCGCCACGACCGGCACGCCGAGGTGCCAGGTGATTCGGGAAACCGCGCGCCGCAGCGCTTCCCCCCCGGCGTCCGCCCCGGCCAGCACCAGCGGCCGGCGGGCGGAGGCCAGGGCGAGGGCCAGCTCCGCGACGACTTCCGGCGCCGCGATCCGCCGGGCGATCCGGTTCCGCAGCCACGGAGCACCGCCAGGGCGCCCGGAGTCGTCGACGGATTCGTTGCCCGTCGGCTCGAGCGGCTTGCGGTACGGGAGGTTCAAGTGCACCGGGCCGGGCGGGCCACCGAGTCCAGCCGCCCGGGCGTAGGCGTGGGCCGCCGTCGAGCGCAGGGCGGTCAACCCTCCGGGCTCGCCGTGGGGCGCGCCGGCCTCGTGGAACCAGCGCACCGCCGTGCCGAAGATCTTCAACTGGTCGGTCGCCTGACTGTCCCCGGCATCGCGCAGCTCCGGGGGGCGATCGGCGGTCAACAGCAACAACGGCACCGCCGCGCGGTCCGCCTCGAGCACCGCCGGCAGCAGGTTGCCCACCGCGCTCCCCGAGGTCACCACCACCGCCACCGGCCGGCCGTTGGCCCGCGCCAAGCCGAGAGCCACGAACGCGGCCGAACGTTCGTCGATCACCGAATGGTCGGCAACGTCCGGATGGGCGGCGAAAGCGAGAGTGAGGGGAGTCGAGCGCGAGCCCGGCGCGATCACGACGTCCCGCAGACCGGCGCGGGCGAGCTCGTCGACGAGCGCACGGCCCCAGCCAGCGGCCAAGCTCGTCGGGGAAATCGGCATGCCGCCATTGTACCGCCGCGGTGGGACCGCCCGGCGCCGAGCGGACTCCTCTTCCTCCCCCTCTCCCGGTCGGGGGTTCGAGGGCGGTGGGGAGAGGGGGCCGGGGGGTGAGGTTCTTCAGCGGCGAGCGGCCGTCTCGATATCTCGCAACACGAGCTCGGGCTGGTGCAGAACGACTTCATTCGTGAAACGGATGACACGGAAGCCCAGGCCTTCCAGCTCTAGCGTGCGAGCCGCATCTTCGGCACTTTTCCCGAGGTGAATGCCGCCGTCGACCTCGACGACCAAGCGCCGGCTGTGGCACAAGAAGTCCACGACAAACCTCCCGACTGGAGCTTGGCGCCGGAACTTGAGGCCGAGGTGCCGACGACCGCGCAGTAGCTGCCACAGTGCTTGCTCGGCGAGCGTCGAGCGCCGTCGCATCTCCTTCGCGATCGACCGGACTCCTTCCGGCGCTTCGATCCGCAGCATTCGCAGCAGAGTTTATCGCCGCTCGCCGCTGAAGAACCTCACCCCCCGGCCCCCTCTCCCCACCGCCCTCGAACCCCCGACCGGGAGAGGGGGAGGGAGAGGCGTCCGCGTTGGGGTGGACCTCCTCGCGATCGACGGGGCGCCGAGCTACCCACCCGCCAGGGCCGCCAGCACGGCGGCCAGCTTGAGCTTGGTCTCTTCGACTTCGAGATCGGGATCGCTGCCCGGCACGATGCCGCCGCCGGCGTAGACCCAGGCACGGTCCGCGGCGACCAGAGCAGAGCGGATGGCCACCGCCAGATCTCCCTCACCGCGCGCGTCGAGCCGGCCGAAGGCCCCGGCGTACAGGCCGCGGGGCACGGTTTCAAGGGACCGGATCGCGGCCAAAGCGCGCTCCCGCGGCATGCCGCCCACGGCCGGCGTGGGGTGGAGAGCGTGGGCAACGTCGAGCAACTGGTAGCCGGCGGCCAGGGTGCCCTCGATGGGGGTGAACAGGTGTTGCACGGTGGGTAGGCGCTCGAGCCGCGGCACCCGTTCGGCCTGGACCTCGCGACACAACGGTGTCAAGGCCGTGGTGATCATCTCGCCCACGATGGCGTGTTCCTCGAGATCCTTCTGGCTGCTCAGAAGCTCGCGGCCGAGGCGTTCGTCTTCTTCCGGGGTGCGTCCGCGCGGCGCGGAGCCCGCGAGCGCTCCCGAGATCACCCGACCCGCCTTCACCGTGACCAGCCGCTCCGGGCTCGCGCCCAGGAACACCGGACTGTCGCCCCGCGGGCGGTAGCTGAACAGGTAGGCCGCCGGATTGGCGGCGGCGAGGCGCGCCAGGATGGCCGCCGGGGCGAAGGGCGAACCACCCACGACCGCGACGGCGTGGGCGAGCACCACTTTGTCGAGCCCGGGCAGCGCCAGCTCGCCGAGTGCGGTGACGACGTTGTTTCGGTGCTCGTCATCGGCCCATTCGATCGCCAGATCCGCCGCCCGTTGGCCACCCGCGAGACCGAACTCGGCGGTCGTGTTCCAAACGGTTTCGAGCTCGTGCTCCAGGGTGACGAATCGTTCGGGCGAGGCCAAGTGAACCACTTCGACGCGGTCGGCGAACACCGTCAGCAGGGTCTCGGGCGCCAGCAACTCGATCGGAGCGTAGCCGCGCCAGGGCGTCTTCCCGTTACCGAACGGGGAGGATGGATCGAACGCGCATGCGAGAAACGCACTCCAACTCGATTCCGGCCCGACGATGGCGGTGAGCTCGGCGCGCAAGCGCTCACCCAGCTCGGGCAGGGGCCACGGCTCCCCCGGCGCCGGCCGTGCCACGAGCCGGACCGCGGCCCCGAAGCCCAAGTACGACGGCCCACCCGGCGGACGGAAAAAGACATGAGGGCGGTGCCGGGGAAGGTGCGACAGCAGCGCGATCGGGTCCACGTCGGGCTCGTCGAGCACCCGGCGGACGCGCATCAAGTTGCGGCCGATCTCGGCGGAGATCTCCCCTCCCGGGATCACGGCGCTCTCGTGTTTCGACTGAGTCATCTAATTGTCTTGGCGGACGGTGTCGGCGGACTTTCCGGCGCGGCCGGACGGCCGATTCTACTCGTTCGGCGGGGAGGCGAAACAAAAAGGCCGGCCCCCCGTGGGAGCCGGCCTGGAACGACGCGGAAGAACTACTCAGGGAGGGAAGGGACCGCGGAAAGCGGTGTCGAGCAAGGTGACGGCGAAACGCTCCTTGCCCGTGGACAACTCGAGCGCCCGCAGGGCGAGGGCCTGATCGACCAGCCGATCCCCTTCCTTGCGCAGGGTCGGGCGAGTCACGAACAACACGGCACCCTCGGCGACCACGAAGGGCGCCGCCGACACCGGGGCGTCGACCTGACCGAGCACGGCCTGGGTGGCGCCGTCGCGCACGGTCCAGCGATAGCGGTTCGGGCTGCCGGCGACCGCGGGCAAACGGCGGGATTCGAGCACGTGGCGGCCATCCACCGAAGCGAAACGACGGGAATCGCTCCCGGCCAGCTCGGTGAGCAGCGGGTTGGCGGGCCGGTTGCCGGCGGCGGTGGCTTGGGGCGACAGCGTGCCCGTCGTGAGGTCGAGACGCAGGGAGCCGCGACGGCTCGCCGGCGCAGCCGGGCTGGCGACGGTCGCGAGTCCTTCGACGAGCGGCTGGTCGGGCGAAATGCCCCGGGGGGTCGAAGGCTCGAAAGACCAGTGGACGACGGCACTACCCTCGGCACCGGCTTCCGCCCAGGTGACGAAGGCTCCGGCGAGCTCGGCACCGAGCCGAGCCACGATGCCCTGGGGCAGAGCAGCCGCGGTCTTGTAGCGGGCGATGCCGGTGGCGGGATCGATCACTGCCAGCTGCAACTCGCCGCGCGGGCCGGGAGCGCCCTGGGCAACCAAGTCGTTGCCGACCAGGGTGAGAGGCTTCGCGGCGTCCTCGGAACGCCACAGCTCGCGACCACTGGCCAGGTCCACGGCGCGCATCCCGCTACCGGGATGGGTCGTGTAAGCGACGTTCGAGGCGGTGTCGATGACGACGCCGTCGTGCACGTTGGCCGGGGCCGCCTGGGCACCGGCAACGGCCAAAGTGAAGCCGGCAAGGGCGAACAGCACCCGCCGGACGGAAGTTCCTAGACGGTTCATTTCAGGTGTCTCCTTGGGGACTCGCACAGCTCAGAAACCCTTGATGGCGAACTGGATGCCGGGGAGCAGGAAGGCCCCGCGGCCGAGCGTGCCCGCCACGAGCAAGTCGAGTTTCGGGTCGTAGGAGAGGTCGAACACCGGGACCACGGGCAGGAAGTTGCCGAGCTGCTCCCAGACGGCATACCCGTCACTCTCGCGGGCCAGAAAGACGTTGTTCTGCGTGCCCACGATCACCGCGTCACCGAAGAAGCTCGAGACGTAGACGACCGAGCGCAGGAGGCCCGGGTTCAACGTCGGCAGGTTGCCGGTGGCGTTCGTCCAAGTGGCGCCGGAGTCGGTGGTGAAGAACACCTGGCCGGTGTTGATGACGAACGCGCGCGCGGCGTCCGCCGGATCGAGCACGAGGTCGGTGACGGTACGACCGGCACCCGGGTAGGTCAGGCTCTGGCTGAAAGGCGCCGGGTAGGCCCCGGTACGCACGAAAATGCGGTCCGTCGAGCCGACGTAGATGGCGTCCGGGTTGCCCGCGGCGCCGTAGGCGATGGGCTCGGTTCCGGTTCCGTTGGTGCGCAGACCGGGGCCGGCCTCGACCACGGTGTCCCCTTGATCGAGGGATTCGTAGACCGAGTTGGCGCCGCCGATGACCAAACGGGTGGGATCGACACCGTTCAGTTCGACCGGGGTGACGAACTGCGGCACGATGGGCGCGCCGCCGCCGAGTACGGTCAAAGCCGGGAACGTGAAGGCGACCAGTTCGTTGGCCGCGTCCCATTCCGTGCGCAGGAAGCCGCCCAGGTTCTGGGCGCTGTTGTAGCGGTAGGAGATCGTCGCCGAGCTCGTGGCGTCAGCGGCGACGTCGCCGCCGTCACCGCCGAACAACAGCGACCAGGCGAATTTGAAGGACTGATCCTGGACCGGCGTGCCGTTGTCCTGGGCGCCGCCGAAGCTGATGTTCGAGAACGAGTCGTAGCCGATCGAGTGGAACTCGTAGTTCTGGAGGTTGCCGTTGAGCGAGAACCAATCCCCGGTGTTGTTCTTGGGCTTGGTGCGCTTGTAGATGCCGCCGTCATCGGTCTCGATCAGGTTGTTCTGGGCATCGAAGGCCATTTTGCGGCTGTCGGCGTGAGGTGCGGTGTTGCTGGCGGTACCGCCGCCCGCGGGTCCCAAGGTGTTCGAGTGGGTGATGTGAACCCAGCGGGTGGCCGCGGGAGCCGAGGCGTCGCCCCGGAAGATTCGGCCGGTGAAGTCCGAGGCGCCGATCGAGTTCGGCCACACCGGGTCGACGAACCCGACACCCTCGGTGAAGGCGGGCTGGCGATCCCCACCGACGTAAACCAAGTTCTGGTTGGTCGGGTCGGCCGCGATCGACAAATGGATGATGGCCTGGGCGCCGGGATGGGCGCCGAAGACGACGCCGCCCGCCTCGGTGGTCGTGGGAACGCCGAGGTTGTTCCAGGTGGTACCGCCGTCCGCCGAGTGCCACACCGCCGCCAAGCGACCGCTGTTGGCAATGGCCACCGCGATGGCGCCGGTCTTGCCGACGACGATCTCGACATCCGAGGTGCCGCCGCTGATGATCTGGGCGTCGAGGGCCGGCGGGCTGACCTTGATCCAGGTCCCGCCGATGTCGTCGGAACGGTAGATGCCGTTCTGGCCACCCACGAGGGTGGCGAACAACATCGCGGTGTAGAGCCGGTTGTTGTTGTTCGGGTCCCCGGCGAGGTCGAGGGCCAGGCCGCCGGGCAAGCCGGTGGCGGCGCCGTTGCCGGTCGAGATCTGGGTAAAGGTGGCGCCGCCGTCGATCGAGCGGAAGACACCGACGTTGGCGAGGTTGTTCGGGGTCGCCCGGTCAACGGCCGCGACGAGCGTCGCGCCGCGCGCGGCGACGCCGCCGATGCGCTTGTTGGCGAGCGTTCCGCCGCCGTTGATCAGAGTCCAGCTGTTACCGCCGTTGGTCGTGCGGTAGATGCCCGCGGTGGGTCCACCATCCCCGAAGCTCGAGTACTGACCGACACCGGCGACGAGCGTGTTGCGCGGCGGGTCGGTGGGGTCGAACTCCAGGGAACCGATCGACAACGAAGTCTGGAAGTCGGTCAGCTGGCGCCACAGAACATTCTGGGACGTGGCGTTGTTCGTCTTCCAGATGCCGCCGTTGGCAGCACCGACATAGATCGTGTTGGCCCGGGTCGGGTGCGGCGCCACGACTTGGATGGCACCGGAAACGGCCTTGTTGGGCAAGGCGTCGGCCTGGGCATCGGCCGTCGGCGCAGGCCCCTGGGGAATCCAGAACCCGCCGACGGCGATCGGCGCGGCAGCGTTCTCCACTTCGGCCCAGCCTGGTGTCACCCACCCGGCAAGGCCCAAGGGAACGAGCACGAGCGCGCTCCAAAGTCGCATCCGCCAGGCCTTACGGCCCGAGGACGGCGCGGTTCTCCACAGTGTTTCTTTCACGAGTCACCTCACATCGGTCGCGTGGAAAGAGGGCCGACCACGGTGGTCAGCTCAAAATGGTGACTTATTCGGTCACCAAAGGACGTCGATGGATAAAGTGCTCGTAAAGCCTTGGGCGTGACACAGTTCTCGCGTTTCCGCGGTGACGGTGTGGTGGCAGGAGGGGGCGGAGAGGACCGTCGACATCAGAGTGGCGCAGGCGTAAGATCACCGCCATGACGCGCACTCAAATCCTGCTACCTGATGAGACCTACCGACGGGCCCGCCAGCAAGCCGAGGCAAGGGAGATCTCCTTGGCGGAGCTCACCAGGCGGGGACTTGAGCTGATTCTCGATCAGTACGCACCTCCCGAGGCCGTTCGTCAACGTTGGGAGCTGCCTTTGTTGACGGGAATGGGGTGGGCTGGACTTGATGACGACCAGTTGAAGGCTGCCTCGCGGCCCGCGCCTCTGGCGGTTCGGGACGAAGAGTGATTCCTCCATGCTGCTCGACCAGGGAGTGACCGAGTTCGCGACCGCAAACGTCAGAGACTTCGCGGGCCTGGGGTTCAAGCGGGTGTGGGACCCGATAGCGCCCCATCGAATCTGACGAGTCGACGAGGTCACGAACGACGCTGGGCGCCGAGGTCAGGCTATGGCATCGGCCGCCAGCGAGCGCAGCGGCCCGCTGGGGTTGTGAGCCCGCGGTACCGAAGACGCTGTTGATGATCGCGCGATCGACGGTCTCGGCCTGGTTGCGTCCGTTGCGAAACAGGCGAGCCGAGCGAGAGTGGGGCGTGGCAGTCGTCACCATTGGCCTAGCCTCGGCATTGCGAATCGCCCTGGCAACCCGCTCAGCTTGCCCGCGCCAGCTCCTCACGGAGGACACGCCGCAGCGTGTCCTCGAGGGCTTCCGTGCTACGTCGCCGGTGCTCGCGAAGGGCGGCATTGATCAAGGTCTGATAGCTGCCACCACCTGCTCGATGCACCTGGTCCCGGAACCAGGAGAGGAGGTCTTCATCCAACCGAATGGTGATCCGCTTCTTGCCCGCGGGAACGGGCACAACGGGTCCCCGTTTGGCGTTCTTGAACTCGTATTCGTCTCGCATCAGGGTTCTCCGTATCGTCGTCGCTCTTGGGCCGTGGCGCGTCGCGCGGAAATGAGCCGAATGTCGTCGTCGCGGTCGCTCCAGACGACCAAAAGCAACCGGCCGAAGAAGTCGAAGCCCAGAGTGATGTAGCGGTCTTAGCGCAGAGAGTCGGGGTCAGGCTCGGTCAAGGCGAAGTCGTCTTCAAAGACGGCAGTTGCATCGGCAAAATCCACACCATGCTTGTCGAGGTTAGCCGTAGCCTTGCGCGTATCCCAGACATAGCTCACCTGGCGAGTGTATGCACGCCTGTACACGACGTCAATCCGCGCCAGTTATCTCAGCCCCCGCCCCAGCGCCTCCAGGCTCGCCAAGTCGTGCACCGGTTGGTGTTCATGGACGTTAGCAAGGAGTGCTTTTACGCCGCGGGCTTTGGGCTCGAAGCCAGCGTAGCGCAAGAGCGGATTGAGCCAGATCAAGCGGCGGCTGGTGCGGCGGAGGCGGGCCACTTCTTGGGCGAGGCTGGGGGCGTCTTCCGGGTCGGGCTCGCGGTCGAGGCCGTCGGTGACGAGCAGCACCGTGGCACCCTGGCCGAGGACGCGGCGGGCGTGGTGACGGTGGAAGTCGTGCAGGCAGGCGCGCAGGCGAGTACCGCCGGACCAGTCGCGCACCTCGCGGCCGCAGCGGGCGAGGGCGGCGTCGGCGTCCTTGTGGCGCAAAAAGCGGGTGACCGGCGTGAGGCGGGTACCGAAGAGGAAGACGTGGACCCGCTCGCGGGCCGCCACCAGGGTGTGGAGAAACAGCAGCAGCATCTCCGAGTAGCGGCCCATGGAACCCGAGATGTCGCAGAGCACCACGAGCGGCGGTGGCCGGCGCACGCGGGATTTGAAGCGCAATGGCGCCAAGTCCCCGAAGGTCTTGCGGCTGTCCGCCAAGGTCTTTCGTAGGTCGATTTTGGAACCCCGCGGGTCCGCGGTGTAGCGGCGCGTTGGCCGCGGAGCCAGAAGTAGCGTCATGCCGCGCACGGCCTTCCGTGCCTGGGCCAGCTCCTCGGCGCTCATCTGGTCGAAATCGCGGTGACGCAGTCGTTCCTCGGCGGAAAACGTCAGCGTGGCTTCGATTTCCTGCTCGCGGGGTTTCGTCACCGGCTCCGCGGGCCGCGGGGGAAACCAGGCTTCCGAAACGCGGCGGGAAAAGACCGGCGGTGCCGGTCCGCGTACCTGGGGCAACAGCAACGCCAGGGCGGCGTCCGCTCCCTGGGGGTCACGCCAGAACAGCCGAAACGCTTGGTCGAAGAGCTCGTGATCCTCGGGGCGCCGGATCAACGCGGCGTGGAGCGCCCAATAGAACTGCTCCCGTTCGAGCACGTCGACCGCCGCCAGGGCAGCCTGAGCGTTCCGCGTGCTCGCCGGGCCGACCGGCAGCCCGGCCGCGCGCAGGAGTCGCGTGAAGTGGAGGACGTTGTCGGCGAGGTGGGAGAGGGTCGGTGCACGCACGATTCCCCGAATCTTGGCACGGACTTACTCCCTCACCGGCTTGCCACGGAAAGAGCGATGCCGCACACTTAGGCGGTCGTTCGGCCGCTTCACCGGCAAATCAAGATCCTATGAACACCCTCCGCATAGTCCCCGCCGTAAGAGTCGCCATCGCTGCCGGTTGGGCTCTTTCCGTCGTTGCATTGTTCATGGTGAACAATCTAAACGACAGCTATCGTCGCGGCTACGAGGAAATGGTGAGAGATGCCAGCCTACTGTTCTGTACCGGCGGCGTGCTGGTCGTCATTGCCGGTGTCGCCGCGTGGTTCGTGAGACGTCACGACCCGCTGCACCTCTCAAAAGCCTGGCTCTGGGCTGCTGGATTACATGTTCTGGGCAGCGCGATCATTTTCGGTTTTGTTTTCGCGTTGCTCTAGCCCCCAGGACTCCAATCCCGTGGCGATCGCCGGCGTCCCGGCATCACTCGGACCGTCGTTCCTCGGCCGCCAGCACCTCCCCGAGAGCCGCACCCGACAGCCGTTCGAGGTCGTCTTGCGTCTTGAGCAGCACCCCGAGCGTCGCCGCTACGGTTTCGCGGTCGAGGCTCACTCGGTCTAGAGCCACGAGGGCGTGGGCCCAGTCGATCGTCTCGGCAACGCCGGGGACTTTGAACAGGTCCGCGGCGCGGAGTTTCTGGACGAAGCGGACGATCTGGCCCCCGAGTTCGGCGGATAGCTCCGGCGCCCGCAGGCGCAGCACTTCGAGCTCGCGTTCGGCCGTGGGGTAACCGATCCAGTGGTAGAAGCAACGCCGCTTCAAGGCGTCGTGCAGCTCGCGGGTGCGGTTCGAGGTCAGGATCACGATCGGCGGCGCCGGGGCGGCCACCCGGCCGAGCTCGGGGATCGTCACCGCGAACTCGGACAGGATCTCGAGTAGGAAGGCCTCGAAGGGCTCGTCGGTGCGGTCGAGTTCGTCGATCAGGAGCACCGGCGGCCCGGCCTCGTCCGGCTCGAGAGCCAGCAACAACGGACGCTTCAGCAGAAAGCGCTCACTGAAGATGCCCTCGGCCACCCGCTCCTTCGACTCCTCGCCCAGCTCGGCGAGCCGAATTTCGAGCATCTGGCGCGGGTAGTTCCATTCGTAGAGCGCCGCGGCGGCGTCCAGCCCCTCGTAACACTGGAGACGGATCAACCGACGCCCCAGCCGCTCCGCCAGGACCTTGGCGAGCTCGGTCTTGCCGACCCCCGCCTCGCCTTCGAGCAGCAATGGTCGGCCGAGCTTCAGGGCGAGAAACACCGCGGTGGCGAGGCTCGCGTCGGACACGTAGCGGCCCGACGCGAGCAACTCCCGAGTTTCCTCGACGGAACGGGGCAGCCCCGGCGTCACGTCGCGGCCTGGACCGCCCGCCGTGCCATCACGGTGACGAGGTGGGCGCGGTACTCGGCGCTCGCCTCGGTGTCCGACTGGAGGTCGTCCGAGGCGACCGTTCCCGCCGGCACAGCGTCGGCTGAGAAGTTGGCCGCCAACGCTTCTTCGATAGCGGTCGCTCGGAACACCACCGGCCCGGCTCCCGTTACCGCCACCCGCACGCCGCCCGCCGACTTCGCCACGAAGACACCGACCACGGCGTACTTCGAAGCGCGGTGGGCGAACTTGGCGTACCCGGCCCGGTCCGGGATCGGAAACTCCACGGCGGTGAGGATCTCGTCCGCCTCGAGGGCGGTCGAGAACAGCCCGGTGAAGTAGTCGTCGATCGCGATCCGGCGGCGATCGGTGACGATCGTGGCGCCCAAAGCGAGAGCCGCGGCCGGGTAGTCGGCCGAGGGATCGGCATGGGCCAGGGAGCCGCCGATCGTGCCGCGGTTGCGCACCTGGGTGTCGCCGATGGCTCCGGCGAGCTGGGCGAGGGCCGGAATTGCGCCCCGGACGGCGCTCGAGGCGGCCACCGCGGCGTGGGTGGCACACCCGCCGATCGTCACCCGCCCGCCCTCGGCGCGAATCTCGTCGAGACCGGGAATGCCGGAGAGCGAAATGAGGGCGCTGGGCATCGCGAGATCAAGCTTCATCACCGGCAGCAGACTTTGCCCACCGCCCAGCAGCTTGACCTCTCCGTTGCCGCCCTTCATCTGGTTGATGGCGTCGGCCAAGGTGGTCGGACGATGGAAGGTGAAGGGATTCACGCGGCACCTCCCTGAGCGGCCTGGATGGCGCGCCAGACTTTCTCCGGCGTCGCCGGCATGTCGATGTGGGTGACGCCCAGTGGCGCCAGGGCGTCGAGCACGGCGTTGATCACCGCGGGCGGCACCCCGATCGCGCCGACTTCCCCAACGCCCTTGATTCCGAGCGGGTTGTGGGTGCAGGCGGTAACGTGGTTGCCGACCTTGAAGCGCGGGAAGTCCTCCGCCCGCGGCATGCAGTAGTTCATGTAGTTGCCGGCCAGGAGCTGGCCGTTTTCGTCGTAGAGGCACTCTTCGAGCAGCGCCTGGCCAATGCCCTGGGCGAGCCCGCCGTGGGCCTGGCCGTCGACGATCATCGGGTTGATGATGACGCCGACGTCGTCCGCGATCGCCACGTCCACCACCTGCACGACGCCCGTTTCGGGGTCGATCTCGACCTCGACGCAGTGGGTGCCGGCCGGGAAAGTGAAGTTCTTGGGATCGTAGAAGGCGCCTTCTTCGAGGCCCGGCTCGACCGTCTCGATCGGGTAGTTGTGGGGCACGTAGGCGGCGAAGGCGATGTCCCCGAAGCCCTTCTCGCGATCGGTACCGACGACCCGGAACTTGCCGTCCGAAAACTCGATGTCGGAGACGTCCGCCTCGAGCAGGTGGGCGGCGATCTTCTTGCCCTTGTCGATGATCTTGTCGAGCGCCTTGACGATCGCCGAGCCGCCCACGGCCGCCGAGCGCGAGCCGTAAGTGCCCATGCCGAAGGGGATGCGGTCGGTGTCGCCATGCACGATGTCGACGTTGTCGATGGCCACGCCGAGCCGGTCGTTGATCAGCTGGGCGAAGGTCGTCTCATGACCTTGGCCGTGGCTGTGGGTGCCGGTGAACACGGTCACCGAGCCCGTCGGGTGCACACGCACCGTGGCCGCTTCATAAAGACCGGCGCGGGCGCCGAGCGAACCCACCACCGCCGACGGGGCGATGCCGCAGGCCTCGATGTAGGTCGAAATGCCGAATCCCCGCAGCTTACCGCGGCTCTTCGCTTCGGCTTTGCGCGCCGCGAGGTTCGGGTAGTCGATAGCGGCGAGCGCCATGTCGAGCGTCGGCTCGTAGTCGCCAGTGTCGTAACACAGCGCGACGGGCGTCTGGTACGGGAACTGGTGCGGTTGGATGAAGTTCTTGCGGCGAATGCCGATCGGGTCCGTGCCACCTTCGCGGGCCGCTTTGTCGACCAGCCGCTCGAGCAGGTAGGTCGCCTCGGGCCGGCCGGCTCCGCGCACGGCGTCAACGGCCACGGTATGGGTGAACATGCCCTTGACCTCGACGTAGATCGCCGGAATCACGTACGGGCCGGACAGCAGGATGGCGTGGAGGTAGGTCGGCACGGCCGGCGCGAAGGTCGAGAGGTAGGCCCCCAAGTTTGCGAGGGTGTTGACGCGCAACGCCAGGAACTTGTCCTCGGCGTCCAAAGCCAGCTCGGCGTGGGAGACGTGGTCGCGGCCGTGGGCGTCCGAGAGGAACGCCTCGGAACGATCCGAGGTCCACTTGACCGGATGGCCCACCCGGCGCGACGCCCAGAGCACCAGAAGCTCCTCGGCGTAGTGGAAGATCTTCGAACCGAAGCCGCCGCCGACGTCCGGCGCCACCACCCGCAGTCGGTGTTCGGGCACCTTGAGCGAAAAAGCGCCGAGCAGCAAGCGGGTCAAGTGCGGGTTCTGGGAGGTGGTGTAGAGGGTGAACTGGTCCCCGGTGGCGTCGAAGTGGCCGTTGGCCGCCCGTGGCTCGATGGCGTTCGGCGCGATGCGGTTGTTGGCCAGGTCGATCGACACCACCCGCGCCGCCTGGGCGAACGCGGCGTCGGTGGCAGCCTTGTCCCCCACGTGCCAGTCGAAGCAGACGTTGCCCGGCGCCTCGTCCCACACCTGGGGCGCCCCGGGCGCCGCGGCCACCGGCAAGTGGGCGACGGCGGGCAGCGGCTCGTAGTCGATTTCGACCAGGGCCGCGGCTTCCCGCGCGTGGACCTTGCTGTCGGCGACGACCATCACCACCGGGTCCCCAACATGGCGCACCTTGCCCTGGGCGAGCGCCGGGTGGGGCGGCTCGGCCATGGGCGAGCCGTCCTTGTTGTGGATCTGCCAGCCGGTCGGAATCCCGCCGAGGCCGTCATCCGCGACGTCTTTGCCGGTCAAGACCGCCAAGACGCCGGGTGAGGCGGCCGCGGCCGTCGTGTCGATCGCACGCAAGCGAGCGTGGGCGTAGGGGGAGCGGACGAAGACGGCGTAGGTTTGACCGGGCAGGACGATGTCGTCGGTGTAGCGGCCCTTGCCGGTCAGGAACCGGCGATCTTCCTTGCGGGCAACGGCGACGCCCATGCCGTGGCTGCTCATCGGGCACCTCCGCGCATCGTCTCGGCGCCCTGGAGCACGGCCTGGACGATGTTCTGATAACCCGTGCAACGACAGAGGTTACCCTCGAGCCCGTGGCGCACCTCGGCCTCGGTGGGGTTGGGGTTTTGATGCACGAGATCGACCGCACTCATCACCATGCCGGGCGTGCAGAAGCCACACTGCAGACCGTGGCAAGCGTGAAACGCCGCCTGCATGGGGTGCAACTCACCACCTTTGGCAAGCCCCTCGATCGTCGTCACCGCCGCACCGTCGGCCTCGACGGCCAACATCGTGCAGCTCTTCACCGACTTGCCGTCGACGTGCACCGTGCAGGCGCCGCATTGGCTGGTGTCGCAGCCGACATGGGTGCCCGTCAGCTGCAAATGTTCGCGCAGAAAATCGACCAAGAGCGTGCGCGGATCGATCTCCGCGACGCGCTTCTGGCCGTTCACTTCGACCGTGATCGTGGCCATCTGACCTCCCGTTGGGGAAAGAGGAGGCGATGTTATCGCAGGGAGCCGCCCCTGCTCACCCCAACAGCGCCAAGAACTCCCCCAGCCGCCGGGCGGCCCCTTCTCTCCCCACCAACGCCACGAGATCGAACACTCCCGGGCCGCCGGTGAGGCCGGAGACGGCGAGGCGGAGGGGGTGGATCAGGAAGCCGGCTTTGACGCCGCGTTCGTTGGCGAGGTGGCGCAGGGCTTCGTCGAGGGCGGCCACGGAGAACTCGGGCAGCGCGGCGTAACGCGCGGCGAGCTCGGCCAGGAGCGGCGCGACCGTGGGGTCGGCCTTGTACTTTTCGACCAAGGCCGGGTCGTACTCGACGCGCTCGGCGAAATACATCGGCAGGGACTCGGCCAGTTCGCGCAGACTCTGAGCCCGCGGGCGCTGGAGCTCGACGGCGGTTGCTAGCCGCACGGGATCGACGCCCGTCAAACCGATCTCGGCCAGGAACGGCCCAAGCTCGACCACCAGCTCGGCGGTCGACAGCCGGGTCAGGTACTGGAAGTTCATCCACAGGAGCTTGGCTTGGTCGAAGACGGCGGCCGAGTCGTTCAGCCGCTCGGGGGTGAAGACGGCGGACATCTCGTCACGGGTCATCAGCTCGCGGTCGTCGCCCGGCGACCACCCGAGCAGCGCGAGGTAGTTGTAGAGCGCCTGGGGCAGGATGCCCTGGGCGCGGAACTCCTCGACCGAGGTCGCGCCGAACCGCTTCGAGAGGCGCTTCTTGTCTTGTCCGAGGATCAGCGGCAGGTGCCCAAACATCGGCACCTTGCCGCCGAGCGCCTGGAACAGTGCCACGTGTTTCGGGGTGTTCGACAGGTGGTCTTCGCCGCGGATGACGTGGGTGATGCCCATGTCGATGTCGTCGACGCAGACCGACAGGTGGTACGTGGGCGTGCCGTCGGAGCGCAGCAAGACGTAGTCGTCGAGCACCTCGGGCGGGAAGACCATGTGGCCGCGCACGAAGTCGTCGAAGGTGATCGCCGTACCGGGCATCTTCAACCGCACGGCGAAGGGCTCGCCCGCGGCCATCCGACGCGCGACCTCGGCGGGGTCGGCATCGCGCCAAGTGCCGGGATACAGGAACGCCGAGCCCCGAGCCTCCGCCTCCTTGCGCGCGGCGTCGAGCTCCTCCTGGGTAGCGAAGCAGCGGTACGCCTTGCCCGCCGCGAGCAGGCCGGCGACCGCCTCGCGGTGGCGCTCGATGCGCTCGCTCTGGAGGAACGGCCCTTCGTCCCACTCGAGACCGAGCCAGGCCAGGGCGTCCTGGATCTGGCGCGTCATCCGGTCGTCGGAACGCTCGCGATCGGTGTCCTCGATGCGCAGGATGAACGCGCCGCCGCGGGCGCGGCGCAGCAGCTCGTTGTAGATCGCCGTGCGGGCACCGCCGACGTGTAGGAAACCGGTGGGTGAAGGAGCGAAACGGACCCGAACCGGGCCGGGAGTGTCGATGACGGTCATGGCGGTCTCCGGAAACGGGGTCAGTCCGACGACGAGCTGGGTTTCGGGCTCGCGCTCGAGGTTTCGACTTTGGCGGCGGAAGACTCCGTGGTCTTCGTTTCGGTCTTGGCTTCCCCGCCACCGCCTTCGGACTTGCCGCCGGCCTCGGTGCTGGGAGCAGTCTTGCCGCCGCCGGAACGGGAGTAGTCGGTGACGTACCAGCCGGAGCCCTTGAACTGGAACGCGGGAGCGGAGATGAGCTTCTTGAGCGGCCCCTCACACTTGGGGCAGAGGGTCAGCGGAGCGTCGGCGAGCCGCTGCATGGTCTCGAAGGCATGACCACAGCTCTGGCACTGATACTCGTAAATCGGCATGGGATGTTCGCCTCGTGCGGACACCGCGGTCGAACCACGGCGTCGAGAAACTAGGGATGGAAGCGATCGCCCGACGTCTTGAAGCGGATCTTGATGACCTTGCGTTCGCCCTTCTCCACGGCCTCGGCAGTGGGGACGGGGAAGTTGCCGGTGGCTCCGACGTCGACGGTTTGGCGGCGAATGAGCCGCAAGACGTAGAAAGCGTACATCACCTTGGCATTGTCCGCCGCGGGGAACGGGCCTTGGGTGCAGACGTCGTACAACGAACGCTGACCGTCGACGAGCTTCAGCAGCTCGTATTCGTTTTCGTCGAGACCGACCTCGATCAAGTCGTCGAGCCGGTGGGAGACCTCGAAGATCGTCTCCTTGCGTCCCAGCCGCGCCACCAGGGCCTTGGCGTTGGGCGCCCGCTTGATGCCCCCGTAGATCACCTGGCGCATGGGCAGTTGGATGCGGATGGTGCTCGGCTCGGCGAAGCCGCCGATCTTGAACCGCAGCTCCCCTTCCGTCCAATAGAACAGGCTCCAGACGATGCCTTCGATCTGCTTGCGGATGGCGCGGTGGATTTCCCCCGGCGAGAGCAGCCCCTTCTCGATCAGGACCTCGCCGTAACGCTTCTCCGGGGCGCCCTCGCGGTCCGCCATGGTCTGCCGGAACTGTTCCGGGGTGAGCTTGCCGGTGCGCTCGAGGAAGGCGCCGAGGCTGTCGCCGCGGTCCGTCGAGGTGGCGTGGACGACGTTGCCCTCGCGGATGAAGACGCGCTTCAACACGCCCTCGCGCTCGACCTCGATGACGCCCGGCACCTGGAACCGGTCGATCGTGAAGAGCATCTCCGGCAGGGCGGACTCGCGCAGGTCGGCGCGAAAATCGAAGTTGGACTCGTCGGCGCCGTTCAACGTATCCCCCGCCGAGGTGCCGCCCGTGGATGGCGACCGCGCGCGCTGGTTCAGACAACAAGTGGGCGAGTGAGCGGGCAGTATAGCATCCGCTCGATGGTCGCCATGCTCTCTCCCCAGGACGCCTGGAATCGGCTCGAGGCCCATCTCCAGCCATGTGCCACCGAGCTTCTGGCGCGGCGCCGGGCGTTGGGGCGGGTGCTCGCCGCGCCGGTTCGGGCCACCCTCGACGTGCCGGCGGCGGATGTGTCGGCCATGGACGGTTTCGCGGTCGCCGGCCCCCCCGGCGAGCCGCTCCCGGTGGCCGGGCGGATCGTCGCCGGAGACGCCCCGGGCCGCGTCCTCGCCGTCGGCACGGCGCTACGCATCATGACCGGCGCGCCGATCCCCGCCGGGGCCGACCGTGTGTTGCCGGTCGAAGTCGCCAAGCTCGACGACCAGGGCCGAGTGCTCTTCAGCACCGGCGGCGAGCCCGGCGACCACATCCGGCGGCGCGGCGAGATCGTGCGCGCAGGGGCTCCCCTGGTGGCCGCGGGCACCTGGCTCACCCCGGGCACCTTGGCCGTGCTCGCCACTCACGGCCTCGGCGAACTGCCGGTGGTCGGGCTGCCCCGGGTCGCGGTGCTGGTCACCGGCGACGAAGTCGTGCCCCCCGACCAGCAGCCGGCCCCGGGCCAACTGCGGGACTCCCACGGCGACTTCCTGCTCGCCGCCGTGGGCGAGTTGGGTCACACCGTCGTTCACCACGGCATCGCCCCGGACGATCCCGCGGCCTTGCGCGATCGCATGGTGGCTGCCCTCGCCGAGAGCGACATCCTTTTGACCACCGGCGGCGTATCGATGGGAGAACTCGACCACGTCGAGACCGTGCTCGCCGAACTGGACTTCGAAGCCCTCGTGACCGCCGTCGCCGTGCAACCCGGGAAACCCTTCGTCGCCGCCCGCCGCGCGGACGGCAAATGGGTGTTCGGGCTGCCGGGCAATCCAGCGTCCGTGATGGTTTCGTTCTGGCTCTTCGTGCGGCCGGTGCTGCGGCGGCTCGCCGGCTCGCCGGACGGCTTCTGGCACGGTGCGTTGGCGGCGCGGCTGGCGGCGGCGGCGCCCGGGGCCGGGCCGCGAGATCGCTTCCTGCCCGCCTCCGTTCAAACGTTGGCGGGGGAGCTGTGGGTCACCCCCCATCCACCGCGCGGCTCCCACGATCTCGACGCCTATGGCCGCGGCACGGCGCTGTTGCGGATCCCCGCCGGGGCGGTGCCCGCCGCGGTCGGGGCCGCCTGCGAGATTCTGCCGCTGGTCGACTGGCGCCTCGGCGGAGGGGTGCCGTGATCCCCAGCACACCCCTGCCGAGCCGCTGGGACGACCGCGCCTACTTCGCCGTGCGGCGCCTGCGGGATCGTCTGGTGGCACCGCTCGTGGCCACCGTCCGCGGGCCACTGCCGGCCTGGTGGGTGTCGCTCGGCGGCGTGCTGGCCGCGGCTTCGACCCTGTGGACGGCGAAGGATCGGCCGTTGCTCGCTCTCGCCGGCTTCAGCCTGGCGCTCCTGGCCGATGTCCTGGACGGTGCCGTGGCGCGCCGGAACGGCACCGCCTCGGGGCGCGGCAAGTGGATCGACCACGCCTGCGACGCGGCGACGTTCGCCCTGTTGGTCGGGAGCGCCGTCGGTGCCGGGTACGTCGCGGGCGGGCTCGGCGCCCTCGCCGGAGTGGCCGCCACGGGCCTCGTGGCCGCCGCCCTGGCCGCGGCGCGCCGTCGGGACCCGGTCGGTTTCCGAAGTCATCCGCGCGCCGGCTTTCTCGCCCATCTTCCCAAGCTGCCGTTTTACGTCGCCTTTCCTTTGGCCCTCCTGGGCGGCCCGCGGCTCGTCGCGCCTGCCTTGGGGCTGACGCTCGCCGCGGTGCTGTTCTCGCTGCCGTGGGTCGTTCGCCAGAGCCGTCCCTAACCGAGGAGCGACTTCCATGTGGTTAGACACCGCGTTCACGCGCCGGATCGGCGTGCGTCATCCCATCGTCCAAGGCCCCTTCGGCGGCGGTTTGTCGTCCCCCGAACTCACTGCCACGGTGTCGAACCTGGGTGGCCTCGGCTCCTTCGGCGCCCAAGGGAAGACCGCCGAGCAAATCCTCGAAGCCACCCGGGAGATCCGCCGTCTGACGTCGGCGCCCTTCGCTCTCAACCTGTGGGTTTCGACCGCCGACGAGGCCGACCCGATCGCCACGGCACGTGCGCGGTACCCGGAGGCGGTGGCGAGCCTGGCCGAGCTGTTCGGTGAACTCGGTCTCGAACTTCCGACCTTCGCGCCGCGCCCCTGGCCCCGGTTCGAAGAGCAGATCGACGCCGTGCTCGAAGCGCGGCCCGCGGTGTTCAGTTTCGTTTTCGGGATTCCGCCGGCCGCCGTGCTCGAGGCCTGCCGGGACCGCGGCATCGTCACCGTGGGCGCCGCCACGACAGTGCCGGAAGCCGTCGCCCTGGAGAGCGCGGGCGTCGACGTCGTGGTCGCCTCGGGTTTCGAGGCTGGCGGTCACCGTCCGTCGTTCCTGGACACCGCCGAGCATTCGCTGGCCGGTACGTTGTCCCTGGTGCCCCAGGTGGTCGACGCCGTGCGGGTACCGGTGGTGGCCGCCGGGGGCATCGCGGACGGCCGCGGCATCGCCGCCGTGCTGACGTTGGGTGCCCACGCTGCGCAACTCGGCACGGCGTTCCTGGCCTGCGAAGAGTCGAACGCCCTGCCCGCCCACCGCGCCGCCCTCTTCGCCGCCCGGGGCCCCGCCACCATCCTCACCCGCGCCTTCTCCGGTCGGCTCGGGCGTGGCCTACGCAACACTCTCTCCGACCGGCTCGAACCCGCGCCCGCGGCGCTGTTGCCTTATCCCCTCCAGAGCCAACTGGTCAGCGCGCTCAAAGAAGAAGCGCTCCGCCAAGGCCGGCTGGACTTGGTCGCGATGTGGGGCGGGCAGTCGGCACCGATGCTGCGCCACCGGCGTGCGACGGAGCTGTTCGAGGACTTGGTGCGCGGCACGGAAGCGGCCTTCGCGCGACGGCCGGGCATGGGTCGGCGGCCTTCCGGCTAGAACTTGGCCGAGCGCACCACACGCACGTCGGACTCGAATGCGATCATCCCGTAGCGTGGAAACAACTCCCGCGCGAGCAGCGCGAGCAGCTCGCCTGCCCCTGACGGCTTGAGGATCACCTCGACCTGCACGTTGGCGAACTCCCTCATCTCCCCCGCCCGCTCGCCGTGCTCCCCCGCCCCTTCGACCGTGAAATAGGTCCAGCCCGTGGCCCCTACGGTCCGCAGCAGCTTCTTGACCGGTTCGAGGGCGTAGGCCTCGCACACGATCGTGACGAGCTTCATGGCATGCGGGTCCATGGCTTCAGTGATAGAGGACACGGGCAATCTCCAGGTAGAGGGGAATCCCGAGGGTGATGTTGAAGGGAAATGTGATGGCGAGCGACGAAGTCAGATAAAGGGTCGGGTTGGCTTCCGGCAACGATAGCCGGATGGCGGCCGGCGCGGCGATGTAGGAAGCGCTCGCCGCGAGCACGCCCAAAAGCGTGGCGCCGCCGAGCTCGAGGCCCGCAAGCTTGCCGAGAGCGACCCCTAACGTGCCGTTGACCACGGGTACGAGCAAGCCGAAGGCGAGCAAAAACGGCCCGACTTTCCGCAAATCACCCACGCGCCGCCCCGCCACCAGGCCCATCTCGAGTAGGAAGAGCGCGAGCACCCCCTGGAAGGGCGCCACGAAGAAGGCTTCGACCTTGACCATGCCCCGCTCGCCGCACAGCGCCCCGACAACCAGGGCGCCCACGAGCAGAAAAACACTGCGCCCGAACAGGGCCTCGTGAGCAGCGTCGCGCAGGGAGGTGTTCGACGCTCCCGCCGTGTCCTTCACTGCCAGCTTGCCGAGCACCACCCCGACCAAGATCGCCGGCGATTCCATGACCGCCAGAAACGCCGCGGCGTAACTCTCGAAGGGCTGGTCGATGGCCTTCAGGTAGTTCGTCGCCGCGATGAACGTGACCGCGCTGACCGAGCCGTAGTGCGCCGCGATCGCCGCGGCATCGACGCCCTCGAACTTACCGCCGAAACGCAGCACCGGGTAAGTCCACAGCGGAATCACCGCGCCGAGCGTGATGGCGAGCAAGGACGGGAGCCAGACCTGGGCCAACCCGGCCTCGGCGATCGCCACCCCGCCCTTGAGACCGATGGCGACCAGCAGGTAGATGGTCATTCCAACGTAGAGCGGCTCGGGGAACTTGAGGTCACTCTTCGCGAGGGCCGCGGCGAGTCCGAGAGCGAAAAAAAGGACCGCCGGCGACAACAGGTTCGCTTCGACGGCGCTCAGAAGGTCCATGGCGTCGGGAGGATAACGCACCACGATAGGCTCGCCCCATGCGATGGTTCGTGCGCGGTGACGTCGACGGCTTTTTTGGGCTGGCGATCGACAATCTCGTCCAACTCCTCTTGATCGACGCCCTCTGCCGGACCGTGCTCGGGTTTCCGGCGGAGCTGGTCTACGGCCGGATCCTCCCCGGGGTCGCGGTCTCGCTGCTCGTCGGCAACCTCTTCTACGCCTGGCAGGCAGTCGCCATCGGCCGCGCGACCGGGCGTTCCGACGTCTGCGCGCTGCCCTACGGCATCAACACCGTCTCGCTCTTCGCCTACGTCTTCCTCGTCATGCTGCCCGCGAAGCTCGCCGCCGAAGCCGCGGGCGCGGCGGACCCGGTGGCCGTGGCCTGGAAGGCGGGGCTCCTCGCGTGCGTGGGCTCGGGGCTCATCGAGCTCGGCGGGGCCTTCGTCGCCGAGCGTCTTCGCCGCGCGACGCCGCGCGCGGCGCTGCTCGGGACTCTCGCCGGCATCGCGCTCACCTTCATCTCGATCGGCTTTCTGTTCCGCGCCTACGCTCGGCCGCTGGTGGGCCTGTCGACCCTCGCGATCGTGGTGCTGGTCTACTTCGGGCGGCGGAAGTTCCGCGGCGGCCTGCCCGGTGGGTTGGTGGCAGTGGCCCTCGGGACGCTGCTCGCCTGGGTCCAGGGCCACGCCCCGGTCGGCACCCTGCCGGCGGGCTCCTTGGCGTTCCACCCACCGATCCCCGTCGTCGGCGACCTCTTCGACGCCCTGTCTTCCGGCGGGCTGACCTACCTCTCGATCATCCTTCCGATGGGTCTGTTCAACCTCATCGGCTCGCTCCAGAACATCGAATCCGCCGAGGCCGCCGGGGACGGCTTCCCGACCCGGCCCGCACTCGCCGCCAACGGCATCGGCACGCTGGCCGCCGCTCTTTTCGGCTCGTCTTTCCCGACGACGATCTACATCGGCCACCCGGGCTGGAAGGAGATGGGCGCCCGCGCCGGCTACTCGATCCTAAACGCGGCCTTCTTCACTGTCGTGTGCTTCACCGGCACGCTGGCCTGGATCGCCTGGGCGGTGCCGATCGACGCCGGCATGGCGATCGTCCTGTGGATCGGGATCGTGATCACCGCCCAAGCCTTCCAGGCGACGCCGCGAGAGCACGCTCCGGCGGTCGTCGTGGGGCTCCTACCCGGGGTCGCCGCCTGGGGAGCCTTGCTCCTCAAGAACGGCCTGCGCACCGCGGGCGTCGGGTCACCCGGCGGCGAGGCCTTCGGTCCGCCGCTCGTCGACCGCTTCCTCGCCACGGACACCTGGGCTCACGGCGCCTTCGCCTTGGAGCAAGGCTTCATCCTGACCTCGATGATCCTCGCCGCCGCGGTGGCCGAGGTCATCGACCAGCGCTTCACCCGCGCCGCAGCCTGGTGCCTCGCCGGCGCCGGCCTCTCCGCCGTCGGCCTCATCCACTCCTACCGCTTCACCCCCGCCGACACCGCCGTCTCCCTCGTGCCGGCGCCCGAGCACGCCACGGCCTACCTCGCCATGGCCCTGGTCTTTTTCTTGACGAAGTCGCTGACGCGGCCGAGTGGGGAGACCTGACTGTGGTGCCCGTGTGGTGCGGAGCCCCACGAGGCCCCCGGAAAGGCCCCTCTCATGACTTCGAGGTCAGCTGCTAAGTGGTTGAAAACAATTGGCGGAAGCGCATGGGAATCGAACCCACCCCCCGACGCGGAACCGCGCCGGGACAACGGTTTTGAAGACCGCAAGAGGCACCAGCCCCCGAGCGCTTCCGACGGTATCTTACAGGGACCGGCGTCCCGGCCCCATCCATGTCAGTTCGGCGGGTCCGCGGTCTGGCAGAGCCCGTACTGCTTGAAGAGCTCTTTGTACTCCGCCATGGTCTGAAGCCCGACCGCGGCACGGCGCTTTTCGAGATCCGCTGGAGCCTCCACCGGGTGCGGCTCCCAGCGCCCCACTTCGGCGCATTTGCCTTGGGTGCCGTAGCGCTGCAACTCGCCGCTGTTGACCGCCACGCGGTCCCACAAGTAGGCGTAGTTCGAAGGATTGGTCTCGCCGGTCGGGTAGAGCCCCGAAAGCACTTCCAGGACCTGCTTCTGGAACGCCAGGTCGCGGTCGGCGTGTTGGACGAGCAACCAAGCGTTCTTGTCCGCCTCCTTGCCGAACTCGCTCACGGTGAACCAGCGGTGCACGGCCAGCAGCCCCTTGAGTTCCGCGGTCGTCGCCGCATCCCAGTCGGCCATCCGCGCCGTCACACCATCGACGAAGACCTGGCGTGCCGTGGCGTCCCACGAACCCAGCTTCGGGTTCGACAGGGCCTTGCGGATGGCTTGGTCGACCTCGACCAGATGGGCCAGCAGCTTCTTCACCCACTCCTTGTCCGCGCGATCCTCCGGCGCCGAGAAGCCCTGTGCCAAGGCATCGACCTGGGCGAAAAGAGCCGCCAGCTCGCTCTGAGCCTCGGTCACCGGGCCATTCGGCAGCTCGGCAGCGAGCAGAGGAGCGGTGGCAAAGGCGGCGAGCAAGACGAAGCGTGGAAGAGAGGCGCGGAGGTGTGACATCTCCACATCCTACCAACGGCGTTGGTACGCGAGCGCCCAAGTAAAAGTCCTAAGCGTTAGCTCTGGCGGCCGGTTTTGCCGCTTACCTCAGTGAAGGCATCCCGGCCCATGGTGGGCGAGAGCGCTTTCGCGAGGAGATTTGCCATGCAGGTGATTCGAGTCTCGGCCTTGCTCGGAGGGGCAAGCTTGGTGCTTGCGAGTGCCGCGTTCGCGGCCTTTCCGCCGTCTGCCGCCTACCCCCCGGCTCTCGAGAACCCGATCCTCGAGGGTTCGTTCACGACGCCCAACGAATACCGCGGCGCCAATCGCGTTCGTGACGATCTGAACGTGGGCTGGTTCTACAAGCAGCACCGGCAGAACTGGACCGTCAACGGCGTGACCTACAAGGACACGATCACGTTCTTCGACACCCACCTTTTCACGGACAAGGGTTACAACACCCTCGACCAGTACGACATGAACAGCTGGGAGTATGCCTGGGGTGATGTCGCGGTGGAGGTGTGGGTGTTCCTTCCCGGCAACAACAACGACGCCGGGGACCATTACTGGCTCGACATGTCGGGGATCGGCTCGGCCAACTACCCGACCGGCTTCGACGACGACGGCGGCTTCTTGGTTCGGCTCAATTACGACCCGTCGACCGACAAGCGCTGGAAGCCGGGCATGCCGAAACCCGGGGACGCGGGTTGGGATTTCACCAAGTTCTACGGCGTCTTCGCCTACGGCGGGATCAACACCTCCCACTTCACCAAGGGCTACACGACCATTCGTGACAAGCGGGAGATCTACGAGTTCTCCATCACCCTCAACCGCATCCCGGGCACCGGCCACAACTTCAACGACGGCGGCATCCCCGGCGTTCCGCAGTTCGGCGGCGGCCTCGGCGGCCCGCCGGGACGCGGCGGTGGCGGCGGCGGCACCGGCGGTGACGATGACGAGGCCAATCCCGAAGCCCCCGGCCTGTGCGACCCGATCTGGGAGCTGCGCACGAAGTGGAAGAAGGTCAAGGACTGGAAGCCCAGCATGGGCGGCCACGGCGAGCTCGGCGGTATCGGCTGGATCCCCGATGGCACCGAATGGGTGTTCATGGGCTGGGACGACTCCATGCACCCGACCCCCGAGGCCGTGATCATCGAGCCGGTCGACGAAGTACCGATCGAGATCGAACCCATCCAGCTACCCGGCGACCGACCCTGAGATCGCCCCGACTCGCAGCGATCTCCACGGCCCCTCGGACTTCGAGGGGCCGTTTTGTTGGAGTTGACGGCCGTCGCCTGAAAATCGAAGCCTGGCGATAGGGCCTCTGCTACCATCCCCATCACCATGGACGCCCTCACCCAAGCCCAATCCGCCCGCAACTGGCTCGAGCGTCTCGGCCAGAAGATTCCTGGTTACGCTGGCTTCGCCGACCGCGAGTTACGGCGGGAGGTGGATCGGCAGCTGCGGGAGCATCTGTCGAAGGAGGTCGCGCGGTTGCGGGACCGGGTGCGGGAGAAGATCGCCGAGTTCGTGGATGGCGGCAAGATCGGGGAGCTGCAGAGCTTCGACCGGTTGGACAAGGGGCTCGACGGGCTTTCGCAGGCCATCCGGTTTGCGGATTACGGGGCCTCGGGACTCTTCGATGCCGTGAAGATCGGCGAGGCGGAGCTTGGGCGGATCTACGAGTTCGATTTGTCGATCGTGACCGACTTGGCGGACCTCGAGTTGGCTGTCACGGCGTTGCCGGGGCCGGGTTCCGGGGACCCGCGGGCGGCGGTGGATGCGCTCCGGGCGTCGCTCGGGGCGCTCCAGGAAAAGTGGGCGGGGCGCGAGCGGGTGATTTCGTCGGTGGTGGGCTAAGGAGGTTCGGGTCATGGACGTCATTCAATTCCAAGACGAAACCGGCGACACCCTGGTCGCCCGTTGGCCGAGCTCCGGGACCGCGCCGATCACGCTCGGCAGCCAGCTGATCGTCGAGGAGAGCCAGCAGGCCGTCTTCCTGCGCGACGGCAAGGCCCTCGACACCTTCGGGCCCGGCCGCCACACCTTGGCGACCCAGAACCTGCCGCTCTTGGCGAAGCTCTTCGGCATCCCCTGGGGCGGTACTTCGCCGTTCCAGGCGGCGGTGGTGTTCGTTTCGACCCGCACCTTCGTCGACCAGAAGTGGGGCACCAAGGAGCCGGTTCTCTTCCGCGACGCCGAGCTCGCCATGGTGCGCCTGCGCGCCTTCGGCAAGTTCGCCTTCCGCATCGCCAACGCCCAGGCCTTCGTGCAGCAGATCGTGGGCACCCAGGGCTTGTACTCGACGGACGCCGTCGAGAACTACTTCCGCGACGTCATCGTGGCGCGGCTGACGGATCTGCTCGGCGAGAACCTGACGACGGTGTTCGACCTGCCGCGGCTGTACGACGAGCTGGCGCTGGGCCTGAAAGCGCGGGTCGGGGACGACTTCGCGAAGTATGGCCTCGAGCTCGCGGACCTCTACGTCGGCGCCATCACGCCACCCGAAGAAGTGCAGGCGCGCATCGACGAGCGCACCAGCATGGGCGCCCTCGGCAATCTCGACTCCTACATGAAGTTCAAGGCCGCCCAGGCCATGGGCGACGCCGCCAAGCAGGGCGGCGAGGGCACCGTGGGCGCGAGCCTCGGAGTCGGCGTCGGCGCCGGGCTCGGCATGGCGATCCCGCAGATGATGCGGGACGCTTTCACTGCCCAGCCGGCAGCGCCGGCACCGCCTGCCGCACCCGCTCCGGTTCCCGCGGCTCCAGTGGCCGCCACGGGCGCCGCCTTCTGCTCCCAGTGTGGAGGCAGGCTCGCCCCGAACGCCCGCTTCTGCTCCGCCTGCGGCGCGCCAGTGGGGTAGCGGCGCGCCACTGGGTAAGGGAGCGATCGACCGGCTGTGTTAGCCTTCGCCCACCGTGTTTGAACCTCCCCTACTCGTGAGGGTTGTGTCCCGAGGGCTTCGCCCCGGGGCCGCCCCCCACCCGGTGCCCTTCCGATGAACCCCTTCGACTCGCTCTCTCTCGTCGCGGCCGGTGGGCCGCCCGTTCCGATCCCGGAATTGGGCTGGTTCGGCCTCGGTCTCGCGCTCTTTCTGGTCTTTCTGAACGGCTTCTTCGTGGCCGCCGAGTTCGCGCTCGTCAAGGTGCGACCGACGCAGCTCGATCCCCACGTGGCCGCGGGCTCGAAGCGCGGCAAGGTCGCCCGCCACATGGTGGAGCACCTGGACGCCTACCTCTCGGCCACCCAGTTGGGCATCACCCTCGCCAGCCTGGCCTTGGGCTGGGTCGGCGAACCGGCCTTTTCGTGGCTCATGAAGCCCCTGTTCGAGATGGTGCCGGGGCTGACCGAGTCGGCCCGCCACTCGATCGCCTTGGGCGCCGCCTTCGTGATCATCAGCGTGTTGCACATCGTGCTCGGCGAGCTCGGGCCGAAGTCGATCGCCATTCGCAAGGCCGAGGCCACGACGTTGTGGATCGCCGCACCGCTCCTGGTGTTCTACAAGGCCACCTTTCCGGCGATTTGGATTCTCAATTGGATGGCCAATTCGCTGCTGCGTTTGATCGGTATCCAGCCGGTGTCCGAAAGCGAGCTGGCCCAGGACGAAAGCGAGGTCCGGCTGCTGCTGGCCTCCCACCACGCCACCCGCTTGCCCGAGAGCACGCGCGAGCTGCTCGACAACGTCTTCGAGCTGACCCACCGGACGGCCCGCCAGATCATGGTGCCGCGCGCCGACGTCGTGTACCTCTCGACCGCTCGGCCCCTCGAGGAGAATCTGGCGATCGCCCGCAGGAGCGGCCACACGCGGTTTCCGTTGTGTGACGGCTCGCTCGACAAAGTGGTCGGTATGGTCCACATCAAGGACCTCTTCCGCGCTTCGAAGCTGCCCCGCTCGCTCGAGGAAATCTCCCGCGAGATCGGCTTCGTGCCCGAAACCCTCCACCTCGATCGGCTGCTCAACCGTATGTTGGCGGAGAAGCTCCACGTCGCCGCCGTGCTCGACGAATACGGCGGGGTGTCCGGCATCGTGACGCTCGAAAACGTGCTAGAGGAGATCGTCGGCCAGATTCAGGACGAGTTCGACACCGAAAAACCCGAGCTGACGGCGATCGACGAGAACTCCTGGCTAGTCTCCGGCGCCATGCTCGTCGAAGAGCTCGAGGACGAGCTCGGCAACGAGCTCTCCGACCGCGACGAAGACACGATCGGCGGCGTTGCCCTCTCCGAGCTCGGCAGGAAGCCCGCCATGGGCGACAAGATCGAACTCGCCGGCCTGATCCTCGAAGTCGTCGAGGTCCAAAGAAACCGCATCCGGACCCTGAAGGTCACCCGGATGGTGGTACCGGACGGCGACGAGTAGGCGGATTACTCGCCCCCCAAGATCCCCTTTTTCCCCCGCTTCCGCGTTGTGGGCGGATGCGCTGCGACCGCGGGCGCTCCCGGCGGCACCGAGCCGTTTCGGTGCCGCCGAGGAAAGCGGACGGATTTAGGAGATCTCTCATGTTGCGAGCGGGAATCAGGGCCGCCTCGGCGGTGATGATCGGTGTTTCCCTTCTGCTCGGCGCGCCCGCGCTGCGCGCCCAAGATGACCTCGAAAAGCCCCTGGCACCGGAATGTGCCGGTGACGAGACGGCGCGGGTGGTGCCGGAGTACCCGGCCGTCGAGCTCGATTTGGACTTCGACTTCGCCAATCCACTGCTGGGGCTCACTCCCCCGGCCGAGGGCGAGCGGGCGACGGCGGAAAAGGCGGCGGGCGAGGTCTGCAACACGCCGGAGGCGCGCGTGGCCCCGGACGAGCCTTATGACAAGGCCGACGAGGACCCGGGCGTGGCTCTCGCGCCCTGTGCCTTCCCGGCCTACCAGAGTGTCCCGGCCGGCGTGCGCGACCGCTTCGCCCAGCCCCAGGACCCGGCGAATTTGACACCCGCGATCATGAATGCCGTCGGCGTGCTCGACCCGAGCCGCTGGGTGGGCTTCGACCAACCCGGCGCCAACTATCACTTCGGCCACGAGTTCCAGCTGACCTTCTTCCCCACCTACGGCTACCAAGGGGGCTTGCTGACACTGCACCTCCAGCCGTTCCAGGACATCGCCGAGAACGACACCATCTCCCTGTGGTCCGGCACCGCGCCCGGCTGGAGTGGGCGCCTGGTCGATCTCGTGCAGCTCGTGCCCGGCCACGAAGCCATTCTCCAGCTTGACCTGCGCAACCTGCGCTCCCAGGGCGGCGCCTCGACGATCCTGGCGGATATCAACCAGTTCCAAGACTTGAAGGTCTACATCCAGGACGACACGGCGGTCGACGACATGACCCTCGAGCTGTCGTGCAGCGTGCTGCAACCCGATCCGATCGTGGGCGTGATCATGGGGCCGCGGGGCTGTGGTGCGATGGACGCCTACGACGTATTCCTCGACAACGAGGACAAGAAGAACGCCAACGGTCGCGGTGGCTGGATCGGCGCCACGATCTCCAACAAGAACACCCAGTTCCGCCTGTGCGCCACGGACGGCAACCAGTTCACCCCGGCGGCCGAGGCGGGCGCCAACTTCGCCCTGGTGTCGCTCTCGAGCGCCTGCCCGAACGGCTTCACCCGCTTCGACCGCTACCACGACAACGAGGACAACAACGCCGCGTCCTGGGACAACTTGCCGAGCGGCAGTCCAACCACCACCACCCAGCCGAAGAAGAACACCAACATGGCGTTTTGCGTGGCCACCGGTAAAGTCACCACGGTGCCCAACTCGCGCTTCCCGGATCTCGGCGTGATTTACGGCGTTTTCGGAGGCCGCAACCGCACGACGTGGGCGCTCGAACGCGGTTGGCTGTTCCTCGACGACGAGGACAAGAACAACCAGAACGCCCCCGCGGGCCCGCCGGCCTACACCTGGGAGTTCCTCGAGCCGGGCAAGAACACCACGTACTTCCTCTCGCGCGTGAAGTGACACCGACAGTGGGCCGGCTCAACCGGGCCGGCCCAC